>NZ_JBNDYG010000010.1:0-146827 GCF_049893405.1 Paenibacillus sp. Dod16 | reverse complement strand
TCCAATAAGGATCGGAAGGAATCTCATACCCGAAGGTGATGAGGTGTTCCATCCTATGTTTGACTTGCTCATTTCTTAACTGACGAGAATTTGTTCAATTCTCTATTTCAACGTCCCACCAAAGTGGTTCGTTTCACTCACTCGTTGTTCAGTTTTCAAAGATCAACTTCTTTGTCTTTCGCCGAAAACTCATTTTCAGCGGCGACCTTTATAATATATCATGGTGCCCATCGTTTCGTCAAGAACTTTTTTTGAAAACTTTTTAATTCGACATTTTCTTAACCGAATTAACAAAGTCCCTTTCGAAGGGGCGAGTTATAATTTATCACAGAAACAGGTGGCTCGTCAACATGATTCGCCAAATTTTTTTTCGACTTCTTGTAACATACGTTCTTACACATTTTCGCATGACGATACATCCTATTATCTACACTAACGTTAGATACTGTTTCCTGAGACGCTGCTTTATAACCGTTAAATCCAATACTTCGGCACAAAAAAAGAAGGACTCGCGTCCTTCCTTAGTCGGTGTAGTACCGAATGGCTTCTGATCCGTAGGACCGAACTCCTCTCCACATCGGAACTTCCTTCACAAGCGATTGATAGACCAGCTTGCGCATCACGATCGGCAGCTCCTTGCATACAGGTGCCAGCTCAGGGTGGAGAATAAGCTCCTGTATCGTCCAGGGGTTCCGTCGGCTTCTTAAAACGCGGAGCAGCAGCGCTGCTGAGCTCTCCAGCTTGGATATCATGGAGAATTCATAGGCCAGCAGGGCCAGCTCCACTCGCTGGCCGAGCGTTTCCGTACTGACCGTAAGTTCTTCATATAATTTGCGGACGGGTGTGTTCAATCCTGTAATCTGCTCCCAAACAGCTGATTCCGGATGAATTCCCCGCTCGATCAGTTCAAGCTGCCCCCAATAATGCAGACCTTCTAATAGAGTATGGTAAGCATCCAGGCCCCGCTCTTCCTTCAAGAGCATCTTGGCATCCATATACTTTTGTAAGAAGTGGGCAAATCCAATAAACAATTTTTGCTCCCGGAACGGTTCAGCAAACCTGAGGAAATCACGGCGCAGATTGGACAGGCGATCTTGGTCGTCTTTTATGATATCTCCTTCTAGGAAGCATTTGATCAATACTTTATGTGTGCCGCTCAGGAGTTCCCGATGCAAATCGTCCAGCCCGATGCTTATCACCTGGCAGCGTTCCCCGCCTACAATAGAATGCTGGATGGGAGGCTCATCAGGTGTTCCGTCATACACGACAACAATATTGACCTCAAAATCATAAACAAGCAATCCTTGCTGCCTTTTGTCCGAATTACGGTATGCTATCGCCCCTACAGCATCCTCATCAACCGTATTTCCATAATAAAAAGAAAAGTTGGTTAATTCCACGTTTCCCTCCATACATTCCTTGGCGAATTTCAGCCATTTCAGTTATAATGTAATTCTACATGTCCATGTAAGTTCCTTCTTTTAGGAGATAAGATCTTATGAAGGCGATAAACGATATATAAGATTTCATTTCTCGGTTCACGTTATTTCATAAACAACTATTTGAATGACAGGAGTTTTCGAGCCATGATCTTTAAGAACGCAAAAATCAACGCCTTCCGCACTTGGGGATTGCTGCTGACGATGTTGGGTATGGGCCTTATGGTGCTTGGTACAGCCGGAATCGTATTCTTCGGCCAAGCAGGCAAAATATTTGCCGGAATCGGATTGGTGTTTGGCCTGATTATGATGCTGGGGAGTCTCGGCATTTACTTTTGGGCGGGTATGCTATCCACGAGTGCGGTCCAAATTCAGTGTCCGGAATGCAATAAATTGACCAAGATGTTGGGTAAAACCGACCGCTGCATGTTCTGCCATACGATTTTGACACTGGATCCAAGTCAGGCCAACATCACAGCAGAAGAGCTTGAAGCCCAGCAGACCAGATCCTAAAGTGATTTGCAGAAACCTGCTACTCAATAGGATTTGCAACCTGTAAGACGATTAAACATAAAGAACCCGGTTATCCTCGTGATAACCGGGTTCTTTATTATGATATGAAAATAAGTCCTACTAATCTTTATTCATGTATCGTCTTCAGAACATGCCAGGTTTCCGGAATGGCAAAACTTCGGTTCCACGAAGCAATGCCGCCAAGCTTCAGCTTTTTGGCCATATTCACTCGGGATTGCAGAGAAGTGCCGTCCTCCATCCATATTTTTTTGATGGATCCTCCCTCCGTGAATTGAACATAATTCTGTCCTGTACCGGCATCAAGCGTACCTTTCACCTTCTGTTCCTTAAGCAAGGCCTGCAGCTTCTCCATTCCAATCGCTTTGGAGGACACCTTCGTCTCTCCCGCTTCGCTTGTTTCCGTCCAGACCCGTGTATATAGCGGTACGCCCAACACCAGCTTGGATGACGGTACCGCGTCCTCTTCCATGATTCGCCTTACCGACTGCTCGGCCCATGGCAGCGAGGATACGGATCCCGCTTTCGGACTCGCGGCCCAGTGCTCGTCATAAGCCATCACCATCATGTAATCAATCGTCTCTCCGAGTCGTTTCCGATCGAGAAAGAGCGACCACATCTCGCTGTTCGATTTTGGCGTAACATCAATGGAAACGATAAGCCCTCTGGCTTTGGCCAGCGGCTTCATCTCCCTCACGAACTGAACGACATGATCCTTATCTTTGGTATGAACATTTTCAAAGTCGATATTGATTCCGTCGAGTTTATATTGTTTGGCATAAGCCAGCATCTGCTTGATAATATGCGATCTTCTATCAAAAGTAGACAGCGCCTCGGTTGTCATATCCGGATCGAAGCCGTTGTCCATCAGACCCCAAACCTCCATGTTCCTGTTATGGGCCCAGCTTACATACTGCTTAACGGCTTTAGATTTGACCGTGCCTTCACCATCCACAATGCTAAACCAGGTTGGACTGACCACATTGACACCGGGCAGTTCGCCAATGCTATCCGTGCTTGGATTTTTGTTATAAACAGCTTCCCATGCCAGATTGACCGACTTGTCCTTCCATTCCCGCTCTGCCCGCGAAGGAGTCTGCGCAAGCATCGGAATTTCCTTTACGTCCCCAAGTTTAACCTGCTCTTTAGGAACATATCCCGTATACCCGTTATCTGCCTGAACGAATAACCGCCCCTCTTCTTCACGCCATACGCGAAGCCGCTCACCGGCCGGCATGTCCAATACAATCGGAGACTTCTTCTCCCCGCTCTCACGCAGAGCCACGGTTTCTTCAGGATTACCGGGTGCTGCTTCGGCAAGCTGAATCGAATCCCCCGCACGCATCAGAATAATGGCGCCTGTCGCCGAGTCCTCGTGAACACTCACGCCATAATGCTGTTTGAGCGGCTTAATCGGAACATAGGCAATGCCGTCAATCAGCTTAGGTGCGTAGGGAATGGTAACCGCCTTGCCATTCAGCTCGCCCTTCGTGCTCTCCATCTTCATGCGTAATACGGATTCCGAAGTCGTTACAAGGACGGATTCTGTTTCTTCCTCATAACGAATGTTGGCATCCACGCTCTCCTGAATAACCGTTATCGGCAGCAGCAGCTCTTCGCCGGAGCCCCGGGCAGGCTGTTCCTTTAGCTCCCCCTGAACAAAAATCGGCTTGTCCATTCCACGCCAATCCGGCACGGTATAGGTCTGGTTCGGAAATAATGTGGTGACAACCCACCAAGCGCCCGCCGCGATCAACAACAACCCCAGAAAGAAAGAGCCCCCTCTCGTGCGCCTCTTCTTTCCCCGATATCTTCTTCTTGCCAAACTACTCCCCCATTTCACTCTCGCTCATTACTAACTCCTTGACGCCAAATAGCGCCCTTAAAAATAAAAACGTGTGGAATGGTTCATTCCGCACGTTTATTTATAACAACCGGCGTCTATTGGCAGGACTTGCAGAGCCCATACAGCTCCATTCGTAGTCCCTTTACTTCAAACCCGGTGCTTTTCTCCGCTTGTATTCCAACATCTTCAAGGGACGGATAGCTGAAATCTTCAATTTTACCGCAACTCTGGCATATGACATGATGATGGTCCGATACGTTAGCGTCGAAACGACTCGAGTTGTCCCCGTACGTCAGCTCTCGCACCATGCCGGCTTCAATAAACATTTTTAGATTGTTGTATACTGTGGCTACGCTCATACTAGGAAAATTAGGTTCCAGAGCCCGATAAATATCATCCGCTGTCGGATGGCCCATAGATTCCACCAGATACGTTAAAATTGCATGACGTTGCGGCGTGATACGGACACCGGTCGTTTTCAGTTGTTCCAGCGCATGCTGTACGGAAGTTCCCATGGTTGCCCACCGCCTTCAAGTTTTAACTGGGTGTTACAAAACTTATATCGTTCTTAGCCTTCATTGTACGGCGTTTCTTGGATTGTTGTCAATCCGGGAGAGGCGTCCACCCCCCGCTGTTCCGGCCTTCCTCCTGTTCCGGATAGCTTCGGTAGATGTTCAGATTACTGTTTCCCTCTATATGAATGGAATGTTCGCCTGTACCGGATTCGCCGGAAATGGTTTTCTGTTCAATCAGAAGATTGGGCAGCGTCGTCAGAATGCTGCCATAGCTAATCGTCCCTTCAAGCTTGTAATCACCCTCGAGCGGAACGTGAAGATTCATCTCTCCAACCGCACTATACACATTCCAATCGCCACCAATATGGGATGAACGTATAGCCACTCCACCATTGAGGGATTCAGCGCTTAATTGCGACTCTACCCCGCTGATCAGAATGTTGCCGTTTCTCGTCTGAACCCGGATATGATCGGTCGTTCGCTTTACCGTCATATTCCCCACTTGCGTGGTCAAATCCGTTTCGCCCGTAATGTCGACAGCCAGCATATTCCCCCGGTTAGTGGACATTTTAATATGACCGGTAACGCCGCGCGCCGTAATATCGCCATTTAAGGTCTTGCCCGTAACATTTCCGTAAATCCGATCCATCGTAATCGGTCCGTTACCGCTCTCCAGCAAAATATTCTCAATCGCTTCCACGCGGTTTAAGGTTATGGCTCCGTTCATCGTCCGTATCTCAAAATTGAATCGTCGATCATCCGGAACCGCGATGTTCACATTCATACGGGGCTGCCGTTTGCCCGATTCTCCATAGGCCTTCCCCTTGGACCGAATCGTAATCGTCTTGCCTTCCCCCACTTCGATCGTCGACTGCTCGGCGATCGCTTCGGCTAAACCGGGCTGCTCCTGATCGACCCATACTTCCGTCTCCACCTTGATATCGTCTACATCCTGCCTTGTGATGGAGATGTCCCCGTTTAAGTGATCGACGATGATTTTCTCGGTTTCAAGCTCAACGGGAATCTCCAATATCGGCTTCTCGAACCGGTTACCTTCAGCTTCGCTGTAATCCACTCCCGCTGCCGTCAAATTCAGGCTCACCCGATTCCAGAGATGGAGAAAATGCTCCTGCTGGGAGATGACGAATACGGAGGCCGTAACAGCCACTGCCAGCAGAATCCCCCTCAAGTCAGGCCGAAACCGAAATTCTTTGCGTCTGCCCAAGAGACGCGACAGCGTGTACCTGACTATATATTCAACGCCGAGCAGGATAAACAACAGCGGCCACCAGCGCTGGAGCATAAATATATAATCCGTGCCTCTCCGCTCGTCCAACAGCAATAATATGCCCGTGCATACAAGCAGCAAGGCGGCTGTATATCGTCCCACTCTAATTTTATGTTTCATCCGTCTCCTCCCCTCATCTGTTATCACCGTACCACTGTATGCGTTACAGGGATTTGCCATTGTCTCTTCGGTGGCGGAAAGCTTCCCGGATCCCCCCCCATATCCCGATAACGATCAGCATGATAGCAGTGGCTTCCGCACCATAATCGCGAATTCCTGCCTGCAGCCAAGGCGGCTTCTGGTGAAACAAAATGAGCAGCGTCCCGGTAACAACCAACATGAGGCCAAAAGCGATTCCCCGTTCACCCCGGAACGGATGATTCCGTCCTGATCCGTCCTCGGAAGCAGCAGCCGCTGCCTCACCGCGTCTTTTTCGGGAAATAATATATTCCGCTGCCTGCAGCACGTCATACACGTTATAAAAATACCCCACCGGAATCAGAAGACCCAGAACGACAAGCAGCGGTACATTGATCTGCATTCCAATGGAAGAAAAATATAAAAGCGCCGATATGTCCAGCAGCAGCAACATTATAAATGTTATCCCCTTACGGTACATACCGAGGTACAAATGACCCAGACCCGGAATGAGAGCGGCTAATAGAAGTGCATATAATTTCCGCTTTTTACGCTGCAGCCCCGGGTGTCGCTTAACCTGGACCTGATGCCGTTTCTTTTTGCTGACTTGGGTTTGTGGTTCGGGTGTTAAATTCATAACCTTCTCGCCTCCTTGCAAACATCCTGGGACAGGCGTTGTTTTACGATGTTTTTCTTTGATAGTACCCCAACAAGGAGCTGAAGTAACTGGCAAAAAACTGGATAGACCGTCCGCAGAAAGCTGGCAAACCTACAAAAAAACGGCACCGCCGGTGGTTCAGCAGTAGCCGTTTGATATGCTTCATTCCTATCCTATTCAGCCGTTACCATCGTTACATGGCCGATTCCCCGCAACTGCCGGGTGATCTCCATCGGTTCGAATTTGCGATCGGTCAAGACCTGCAGCGAGATTTCGAGCCCTAATACCGCAGGCTGCAGCTCCCCGTATGCCGCACCGCTTCGTTCGTTAACGATAAGCTTCTTGATCACGAATTCCTGTTCCTCCAGAACAGCGGATATGTCATCCAAAATATTCGGCGTATTCGCTGCGTGGACAGTAATCAGATGCAGTTTGCTGCCGCGGATGTAACGCTGCTCCAGCTTATTGAAGACAACCAGATTAAGAAGAATTAGCACCGTCGATACGATCGAGGCAAAATAAAAGCCGGCCCCAATCGCTAACCCCACGGCCCCCACAACCCAGATGGACGCAGCAGTGGTTAGTCCGGTAATGGATTTACCTGTAAACAGAATGGTACCGGCACCCAAGAAACCGATCCCTGTAATGACGGCCGTTGCCAAGCGCGCCGGATCAATCCGAACGTTAATCTCGTCTACAAAATCGGAGAAACCGTAAATGGATAACAGCATAATAAGCGTAGAACCCAAACATACCAATATATGCGTGCGCAGTCCTGCAGCATGGTTCGAACGTTCCCGTTCAAAACCGATCAAGCCGCCAAGCAGCATAGCCAGCAGCAATCTTAATAAAATGGATACATTATCTATCACCCAAGGATTATTCAAAAGAACGATACTCCCCTCACGTCTGCTTCAGTCGCTTATGCTTTATCATTCATTGTATATGAAGATGGAACTCGGTCAATTCCACACCCGGAGCAACCTCAAAAGCGTGATTTTTAACAAACCCGAATTTCTCATACAAGGTTACCGCAGGCGTATTGCGCGTCCCTGTTGAGACCACGAACATGGGCGCCTCCTTATAGGATTCCAACACGTGGCGGATTAACGTCCCCGCGATCCCTTTGCGAAAATGACCCGGATGGACCATCATTCGTGATATGGTGACCTGCTCCTGTTCCGGCTCAACTGCGATAGCTCCGATAAGATCCCCTTCTTCATTAATATAACCAAAAAAGGTTTCCCCGCTCGAACGGATCGTATCGAAGGTATCCTGCAGCGGAGGGATTTCCGAGAATCCGATTAATTCAGCCTCCAAAGGGTACGCCATGTGCTGCAGACTCCATATCTGCTGAACGGTATCCCTATCCTCCAAAGATAATGCTCTTATCATATATTCATCCCCTGACCAAGTTATTATAAGAAAAGCGTCTATCGACGTGCTCTCAAAAGAAGAAAGACCGCGTTTAGCGGTAGTTTTTCTTGCAGATATCAGGCAGCAGACCCTCCGAAGTTTATACTTTCCGATATCTTAAAAAGGAACTTGCCCCTGATGCGGGGCAAGCTCCCATTACCTAAAAAACAATTCGAAGAACATGACGGATACACGTTGATTATCCGTTCAGCACCTCGACCAGCAGTTTGTTGGCCAGCGCAGGATTGGCTTTTCCCTTGCTCTCTTTCATCACTTGACCCACCAGGAAGCCGATCGCTTTCTGTTTACCTGCTTTGTAGTCCTCCACGGATTGCGGATTGTTTGCAACCACCTGCTCGACAATGCTCTTGATCGCACCTTCATCGCTGATTTGGACAAGGCCCTTCTCCTCAACGATTTGCGCAGGCAGCTTGCCGCTCTCCAGCATCTCTTTGAAGACGGTTTTGGCGATTTTGCTGCTGATGGTTCCCTTCTCGATCAATCCGATCATCTCGCCCAGGCCTTGGCCTGTGATCTTCACTTCAGACAGCTCCAGATTGTTCGAATTCAAATAACCCAGCAAATCTCCCATGATCCAGTTCGATACGGATTTAGCATCCTTCGTATAGTTCAAGCTGTCCTCGAAGAAGTCGGCGAGCAGCTTGGACGACGTGATGACTGCGGCATCATAATCCGGCAATCCATACTCCGATGCATAACGTGCCTTACGGGCATCCGGAAGCTCCGGAATCGTCGCACGAACGGCCTCTTTCCACTCTTCGCTAATATGCACCGATACCAGATCCGGGTCCGGGAAATAACGGTAGTCGTGCGCCTGCTCCTTCCCGCGCATGGAGAAGGTTTTTGCCTGCGCTTCGTCCCAGCGGCGGGTTTCCTGTACGATCACGCCGCCCTCATCGAGAATTTCCGTTTGCCGGTACTGCTCATATTCCAAGCCGCGCTGTACGCCGCGGAAGGAGTTCATATTCTTCAGCTCGGCCTTCGTGCCGAGTTCCTTCTGTCCCCATGGACGAAGACTGATGTTAGCGTCGCAGCGAAGCGACCCCTCTTCCATCTTCACGTCCGATACGTCGCAGTATTGCATAATCGCACGCATTTTCTCCAGATAGGCTTTGGCTTCCTCGGGCGTTGAGATCTCAGGCTCAGACACGATCTCAACCAGCGGCGTTCCTACGCGGTTAAAGTCAACCAGCGAGGCATAACCGCCATCCACGTGCGTGAGTTTACCGGCATCCTCCTCCAGATGAAGCCGGGTAATCCCGATTCGCTTCGTCTTTCCGTCCACCTCAATATCGATCCAGCCGTTCTCACCGATCGGCTGATCGTACTGGGAAATCTGGTATGCTTTTGGGGAATCCGGGTAGAAGTAGTTCTTGCGGTCAAATTTGCTGACATCGCCGATGGTGCAGTTCAGCGCCATCGCAGCCTTCATGGCATATTCCACAGCCTGGCGGTTTAATACAGGCAGCACGCCGGGATGGCCAAGACAGATGGGACATGTATGTGTGTTCGGCGGGGCTCCAAACGCAGTGGAGCAGCCGCAAAATATTTTGGAATTCGTATGCAGCTCTACGTGCACTTCCAATCCGATAACCGTTTCATATTTTGATGTAGACATCGATTGTTTCCCTCCTTCTCTGCCGCCGGTTTACAGTTCAGGCCGCCGTTTGTGGTGTTCAGTATTTTGCTCATAGGCATGCGCGACGCGCAGTACGGTCGACTCATCAAAGGCTTTGCCGATAATTTGCATACCTACAGGCAGTCCGTCCGCGAATCCGCAAGGAATACTGACTGCCGGCACACCTGCCAAGCTGACAGGAATCGTCAGGATATCATTCAAATACATCGTCAGCGGATCGTCGACCTGAGCTCCGAGCTTGAAAGCCGTAGTCGGAGCTGTAGGTCCGATGATGACATCATATTGCTCGAATACTTTATCGAAGTCCTGCTTGATAAGTGTACGGGCTTTCTGTGCCTTCAAATAATAGGCGTCGTAATAACCCGAGCTAAGCGCATAGGTACCCAGCATGATGCGGCGTTTCACCTCATCGCCGAAGCCTTGGCTGCGGGACTCATGATACAGGTCGATCAGGCTGCCTGCATTGTCGGAACGAACACCATAGCGCACGCCGTCAAAGCGGGCCAGGTTCGACGAGGCTTCCGAAGAAGCGAGCAAATAATATGTTGCTACCGCATAGTCGGTATGCGGGAGGGAAACTTCATCCCAGGTAGCGCCCAGCGCTTCGAGCACCTTCAGTGCGTTCAGGACGGTTTCCTTCACTTCAGCATCAACGCCCTCGCCCAGGTATTCCTTAGGCACAGCAATGCGAAGACCGGTAACGTCTCCGGATAATGCGCTCAGATAGTCGGGCACGTCCACTTTGGCAGATGTCGAATCCATCGGATCGTAACCGGCAATGGCTTGCAGGACATAAGCAGAATCTTCCACATTTTTCGTCAAAGGTCCGATCTGATCCAGCGATGATGCAAAGGCAACAAGGCCGAAACGGGATACGAGGCCATAGGTTGGCTTCAGTCCCACGACACCGCAATAAGAGGCAGGCTGCCTGATGGAGCCGCCTGTATCCGACCCCAGAGCAAAGTAAGCTTCACCTGCAGCTACGGCCGCAGCCGAGCCTCCGCTTGATCCGCCGGGTACCCGCTCTAAATCCCATGGGTTGCGCACGGGATAGAAGCTGGAATTCTCATTGGAGCCTCCCATTGCAAACTCGTCCATGTTCAGCTTGCCGATTGTCACCGTATCCGCTGCACGCAATTTACCGACAACCGTTGCATCATAAACCGGCGTGAAGTTGGACAAAAACTGACTTGCGCATGTGGTGCGAAGTCCTTCTGTCACGATATTATCCTTGATTCCGACAGGAAGCCCGAACAACAGTCCGCGCGTTCCCTCTGAAGCCAGCCTCTCATCCAAAGCCTTGGCGGATGAACGAGCGCCTTCTTCGTCCAAAGTAATAAATGCCTTCACCCGATCCTCACGTTCGGAAATACGGGTAAAAGCTTGGTCAACCAGATCGGTTACGGAAAGCTCCTTATTCTGCAGCTTATTATGTATCTCCGTTAACTTGTAATCAAACAGACTCAAGTGTGTATCCTCCCTTCAGGCTATTCCAAAACAGCAGGTACTTTAATTTGATCGTCTTCTTCATCCGGTGCGTTAAGCAGCACCTTCTCGATAGGCAAGCTCTCGCGAACCTCGTCTTCTCTCATAACATTGCTGAGATGAAGCACGTGTGTAGTCGGCTCAACACCTTCTGTATCCAATTCATTTAACTTCTCGGCATATTGTAAAATCGCATTCAGTTGGCCGGTAAACATCTGCTCTTCTTCAGGCGTCAAATTCAAACGGGCCAACTTCGCTACATGCTGAACATCCTTATCGGTAATGCTCATGGCTTTGCATCCTCCTTCATGCCCCTATCCAGTTAAAGGGGTAAAGTCTGTCACGACAACTTTTCTCATTATATTGTAGAAGCATGCAAGATTCAATCCAAACAGCTTGAAGCTTGCCGCTTCGAAGTTACTTTTCCATTCCATCAAAAAAGAGTCGGCCTCAGCCGACTCTTCTAAATCCAAGCACGAAGATTCACTTGTTTGATGAAATCCGCCTGGGATATTGCTTCCTTGGTTTCTTCTTCCTCTTCAACACTTTCCAACTCGCCGTTCATCACTTGATGGAACAGCTTCTCATTATATGTCGACAGGGCGAAATCGATGAGCGCTTCCCGCTCGACCCGCTCAGCTTCCTGCTTCAACACGATTGATTCCAGCTCGACATCATCTGCCGGAACAAAAAAATTACGGTTGAGGCTCGGAATCCGAATGACGTAATCGAACGCATTGTCCGGATTTCGGTCATAAGCGATGATATAACCGTATTGACCGATTGGAAGATTCTGCTCAAAGGCGTCCGCAACGATTGTAATCTTTTCCCCTAAACGCAGCATCGTCTACCTCCTGAGTGTCTATCCTTTTTTAAGAGATAAGAAAATATAAACTTCAGAGGTTTATCATCCTTATCTCGCAAGAAAAACTTCCGCTAAATACGGTCTCTCTTCCGATAACGTACGTCGATGACGTTTTTCTTGTCTTCATAGTCTACTAAAAAAAGATAGAGATGTCCATGTGATTCAGATAAAACCTGAATCTCCCATAAAAACTAGGATTGCGGGGACAGCGGACTCCTTCTAAGCAGCCTCGCGGCAACGATAATCGACACCGCCATAATCAGCATGGCAACGAGTACCGGTGACCACGCGCTGCTCCCTGCGCCAAGAATTCGCTCAGCGGCCATGCTGCTTAAACGGCCCGGACTCCATAGAACGCGGGAGGGCAGCAAACCGGATAAGAGCGAAAGTACGCCGGCAACTGCCAAGCTGATGAAGGCCGCAGCCGGCCCGCGAAGGACGGCACCGAGGGGCAGCACAAGCGTTACGATCCAGGCCAGCCATACAGCATATAAGCCCCCGCCGCTGGTAACCGATCCCCATTCCAAAGGACCGATGAGCTGATACGTGTAATATGCAGCACCGCCAAGTCCAATCGCAAAAGAAACGACCAGCAGCGTCATCAAGGCGGCCCATTTGGCAGACATCATGGGGATCGTGGATACCGAGCGGGCGAGAACAAGCTCAGCCGTGCCGGTGGCTCGCTCCCCTGCTACCGTGTTCATTCCCGCCAGCACAAGCACCAGCAGGCCGATGGTGCTGAATTGGCTCAAGGTTGATGCCATGACATTCTCGGCGGACGGGACGGTAAATAATGCCGCCGCTTCCGGGGGCAATTCCCCGGCCATGGTCAGGATATCCGGCAAATAATAGGTGGAAACCGGCTGCATAATGCCAAGAAGCAGAAAGACTGCAGGTACCCAAATCCATTTATAGGTCCGGCTTGCCTCGAGCATTTCTTTTTGATAATAAATCCAGAACGACTTCATGAGCCCACCACCTTCATAAACATATCCTCGAGCGAAGACGTGCCTGCTTCAAAACGAAGCAGTTCGATTTCGTCATCGGCAAGCTCCTTGATTAAAGCAGCCCGCGCAAGATCCATATCCGTCACCATCAGCTTGGCGCCGCGTTTGCCGAGTTCGATCTCATGCACATAAGGACGGTTCACAAGACTGTCGAGCCAAGCAACCTCCCGCTCCCCCGGTTCAACCTCAATCGATAGGACCGGCTGGCGATATTTCGTGCGAAGTTCGCTAAGCGCGCCTTTCTCCGCAATTTCCCCGTCTACCATCAGTACCATGTCATCGCAGATTTCCTCCGCATCGTGAAGCACATGGGTTGAGAACAGAACGGTGACTTCCCCGCGCAAGCGGCCCAGCAGGTCCATAACCTCACGACGCCCGATCGGATCAAGCGCCGATACCGGCTCGTCCAGCATGATCAGCTCAGGCTTATGCACCAGCGCTTGAGCAATGCCAAGCCGCTGCTTCATTCCGCCGGAGTAACCGGATATTCGGCGTTTGGCTGCCTGCTCCAGGCCAACCATTTCAATGACTTCCCGACTTCTCTTATTAGCCTCTCGTCCGGATATTCCCGACAGCTTGGCGCTGAAAGACAAGTACTCCATGCCCGACATCCAGCTGTAAAACTTCGGATACTGAGGCAAGTAACCGATCCGTTGACGCCAGCCGTTCGTTTGCGTATCGGCTGAACCATATCGGATCTCACCCCGGGTTGGAGGTATTAATCCAGCCAGCATCCGCAGTGTAGTTGTTTTGCCGGCACCATTAGGACCAAGCAGGGCCGTGCAGCTTCCTCGTTGCAATTCAAATGAAATGCCCTTAACCGGCGTGATGCTTCCTATGCTTTTGGTCAATTCATGAATGCTTAAAATTTTTTCCGTCAAGCTTCTCTCCTCCCCGCAACAAAATAAGCAACGCTGCCAAGAAGGTTACCCAGCAGTATAATCAACACCCATACCCATCTCGGTCCACGTATGTTTGCCGGCTCTGCCCGAAACATGAAGAAACTTAAGACTTGCGGTCATCTTTGTGGATGACGAATATCCAGTAAAAGAGCAGCGGCATCGGCATTGTCGTAGACCCCCATATCCCCCAGAACCAAGCCATCTTGCCAAGCCCCCGCTTCCTCGCATCCAAGAAAAGCCATGTCCCTTGAATCAGCACAAGCACAACGGCAAGGATGATCACTCCCAGCGGGCTCTCGTTAACTTCATTCATCAGATCCCCTTCTTTCCGGCAGATCTCAGACTCTTGGAAAATACAAGAACGGAAATCCCGGCAACCATGCCGAACCCGTGAATAAACAGTAGGATCTTCGGCGCCGCCAAGGCAGCCATCAATCCGCCACCAACGATAAAGAGCGAAATCAGAAGAAAGAGCAGCAATTCGTATTTCATCCGCCGCCGCTTGCGCTCCAAGGTATGAACGGCCAGCGTATGCAATCCTTCCAGGGATGGGGATGGCGCATCCTCAAACAATTGATCCACCCGCTCCATTTCTTTGGTAAATCCTTCAATCCATATTTCGTCCTCATGCTCAGGTCCTTTGACCATCGTCACCCATCTCCTTTCGTAGCTGTTTGATACCGTAGGCTGTTCGTGATTTCACCGTTCCTTCGGGAATACCGAGCATCGTTCCGATTTCATCATAGCTATAGCCGTAATAATGCTTCAGCAGGATGGCAATCCGGTGATCCTCAGATAAGCGGGATAATCCATTCAGCATATCCGTCCAATCTTCTCCCCGCCGCTCCATCTGCCAGCGCATCCGCCTTGCCGACTGAACCGCCTCCTGCTCCAGCCATTTCTTCTCCCGTTTCTTACGCCGGGTGCTATCGATGAACAACCGGGTAGCAATGGTAATCATCCAGGAGGAGAAGGACGAAGTCCCGTTATAACGGTTCATATTCTCCATGCATCGAACAATGGTATCCTGTGCAGTATCCTCTGCAACCATCGGGTCCATCGTCACTTTTAGCAAATATTTATAAAGAAAGGAATAATGCTGCTTGAACAGCAGCGCCATAGCCGCTGCATCTCCTAATTGCGCTTGTTGTATCAAGCCCTCTTCATCAGGGATCATGAAAAAATCATCACCTTCTTTCGCATTCCAACCGTAATACGATTAACAACAGCCAATCGTTCAAATGGAGTTTTATATTTATCCTGTACCGAATGATATCAATTATTAAAACCTATCATGACGGTAAGAAATTCATCGATATCTGTAAAAAACTCAAAAAAAAGCAGCCGACTAAAAATCGGCTGCCCTCTCCAATAGAAAGAATCCATTCAGTTCATGATGAGGGTGTCATGTTCGCATGTCGATCTATTGATTAAATCGTATAACCTGCAGCCGATGATGCCATGGCTGCTGCGCGATCCCTTCATCCTTCACCAGCCTGTCCCAGACAACTGAGGATATTTCCGTCTGAATCTGCCGGTGGAACTCCGGTTGTCGATCAATCGCTTCGCTTCTTGTAACACTCCCGTTCAACAGCGATAGATGATCTTTCCTCACTGGCGTTTCCCCCTAATCACGTCCATGCCAAAAAACTCCCCATAAAATAAAAGAACGCAAACCGGGATGAATTCCACAGTCTGCGTGCTTCGCATGGGTAACAATTAATTAATCGTATTGTATCAATGTTGTCCAGGTTTGTCCAGACAAAGTTTCCCGATTTATGTCGGAAGCTATCTTATCGTCTGGCAGGAACGTAAGGATTCCGCTGCTTTTCATAACCGATGGTTGTTCGAGGACCATGGCCGGAATACACAACGACCTCATCCGGGAAGGTATACAGCGTATTTTGAATGGAATCAATCAAATCACGTTCACGGCCTCCAGGAAGGTCCGTTCGCCCAACCCCGAGACGGAACAGCACATCGCCGGAAAACAGATCATTTCCACACTTAAAGCTTACACTTCCGGGGGAATGTCCCGGTGTATGAAAGACGCTGAAGGTATGTCCGATGAGCTGCAGCTCAAGTCCATCCGCCAAATCGTACTCAGCCGGCTCGGTGGACAGCGGTTCCGTTACCTGCGGCCACATCATCGAGCCGTTAAGCTTCGGATTGGACAGCCATTCACTCTCCAGGGTGTGCAGGTAAACAGGACAGCCCTTCAGCTTGCGGATCTCCTCAACGCCCCCCATGTGGTCGAAATGCGCATGGGTCAGCAGGATCGCTTCAATCTCCAAATCGGCTATTCGCTTCACAAGCGGCCCCGGGTTCATGCCAGGATCGATAATGATCGCTTTGCCTTCTACAGGCCCTGTCAGTAAATATGCATTCGTCTGAAGCGGTCCTAAATTAAAGGTCTCAATATGAAGTGTCATGATTAGAACCCTGACATCAGTTCACGCAATTCCTTAATGATGGCAGCGTGGAACTCATACCCTTCCCCGTAGGCTTGAATAATGCTTTGCCGCGTGACCGCAAGGTTGTCCTGATAGTCCGATGCTTCACGATCCGGATTGTTCTGCTTGAACTCAATCATAAACTTCTGAACATGCGCCGGACGCGGTCCCCACGTGCCGAGAACATGTCCCCCGGTATCCGAAATAATAACAACCGGAATGGAACGGGCACCCATGGTCAGGAACTGATCCATGACGTCCAGATTCTCTTCCATAATCAGCACTTCCGTCTCAATTCCCGCGGTCTCCATCGCGCGAAATACGACAGGGATATTGCGCGCAACATCGCCGCACCAATCCGCTGCCAGAATGAGGACCCGCAGATCATCCCTGAAATTGAGGCTTTCAAAAAACTCTTTATCCTCTTCATTCTCCCAGACAAACTGTTCATATCCTGCCTTGAACGTCTCCTGGTTCTTCTGCATGCCGTCCATAAATTGCTGTGGAGAGATGCCTGTCCCCAAATGATTTGCCATATTCATACTCATTCGTTATTTCGACCTCGCCTTCGATGATTTTATCCATTTTATCAGAAAATAAAGAATCATGACGGCCAATGCCCCCAGCAGAATTTCCTGCACGTACGGACCTGCCTTCTCGTCAATATGCTCCCATTGATCGCCTAGAAGCAATCCGAGGTATAAGAATAATGCCGTCCATGGAATAACGGCTAGGGTGGTCAGCAGCGTAAACCTTCCCACAGGCATCTTGGATATGCCTGCCGGTATGGAAATCGCATGCCGTACCACCGGTACAAACCGTGCCGTAAATATAACGCCGGTACCATACTTGCCGAACCATTCTTCAGCGTAATCGATATGCTTCTTCTTAATCAATATGTACTTCCCGTACTTCTCCAAAAAGGGCCTGCCTCCGTAACGGCCGATCCAATAGATAAACAACTGTGCGAGCACGCCGCCAACGGTACCAAAAATCATGGCTCCGATAAAGTTAACTTCACCTAGGGATACCAGATAACCGCCATAGGCAAGTACAATCTCGCTTGGAATGACCTCCACCATTAAACCTATCATGATTCCAAAATAGCCCAGCTGCTGGATCCATTCAAACAATCGGCCTACAACCTCGTATAAGAATTCCACGCTTGTCCCCCGCTTTCTTCCTGCGTTGATTTCTTATACTAGCCTATTCTAACACAGCTCAGGACATGCCTTCTACTGCGCCCAATTATAGGCGGCACAGTGACTTTCGCCCGTTTCGGGACATATGGTGAAGCAAAGGAGTGAGTTACGCATGCATTCTCCCCATGCCAAACAACCGGGCAGCAAGCCCCCCTCCCCGCGCGGTATACGGCGGGCCTGCAGCAAAGAATTATACCGCACGACCAAACGTCTCAAGCTGTACCTTCCTCCGGAATCCTTGAAGCAAGGCGAAGAATTGTATTACCGGAAGGTGATAGGCAATTTGATCTGGATCCACGAAAACTACAGCAATAAGAAGCTTTTGTGCGACTGGTGGGAAAAGGAAGTCTGCGGCGAACTGGCCGAGCTATGGGAGGTTCCGGAACGTCAGTTGGCCTCGGCCTTCCGGGATGCCTTCGGCGGATAACATTGCCCTTCCTTGTACTAGCAACTATCCTGAACGGGCAGGCACGCGATAAGCTGCTATAGATTGCGACACACGATTCAAGTTAGCGGCGGGCGGGGATATCTGCCTGTTCAGGCTGCCTTGCCGCATGCTTTCGTGCTCCTCCCCCATTCAACGTTTTTTCCAATCGGGTGGTTTGCCTTACCGCAAGTATAGACAGATCGAATTCCCGGTCATTCCGATGAGAATCCATCTCACGAAGATTTGCCGCAAGGGAACGATAGCGCTTCAAGATATTTAACCCGGTCCGGGCCGCTTCAACCGATCTGACGGATTCTCCTGCCGTCCGGTGCCAATCTGCGAGGGAAGCCAGCTTCAGCACGGCTCGGGTTTGTTTGACATCATTGAACCGATCCCGATTGATGGCCGCTAGATACCAAGCTGCCGCCTCTTCCGATTGGCCTCGGAGCGAGTAAGCCTCTGCCAGCTTCCAGCTCAGCTCCGGGTGATTCGGTGCATACACCAAACTTCGCTTCAGCAGCGGGATTCGCTGGCTTGGGGGAAGCCAATCCGCCAGGCTCAATGTTGCCTCCGTGTTGGCGGGGTTCCACTTTAACGAGGATTGAAGGAGCGCTGTTTGCGCTCCGGGCGGTTCCGAAGCGGCCCATCGCTCTTTGACCTCGCTGATGCCCAGCGCAGCAGCGAGAAGAACCCAGCCCGCGAGCAGAATGATCGCCGTAACCCGGAGCAGTGACAGCGACTGTAACGGCGGATATTCCCGCTTCGTTTTATAAACAGCTAGCCGCTTCCTCCCTATTTTGAACCGTTTGCGTCTTTGAGTTGTATGAGGTCCGTTTTGCACTTCCCGACCAGAAGGAGTCGTAGCGAAGCCCATTACCGTAAGCCACAACAGCAGCAGCCATACCAGCCCAAAGCTCCAGTCAAAATCCACAGCCGCGTGCACGATTAGCACGAGGACAGCGGGCATGAGCCGAGAGCTCACAGCAATAAGCCTTGCCACCATAAAGCTAACCAGAACAAGGACAAGCAGCAGCCCGATCACTCCCGTATTCAGCAGGATATCCATATATCCGCTGTGCACCTCGGCACCCACGTAGGGCTGGGACTGCATGGCAAGGTAGGACTGCCGCCACGTCTCCCCTCCACGTCCCAGCCACAGCGACGACCGGGCCAGCTGCCACGCGTCGCTGTATAGGAGGCGGCGCGCGCTCAGCGTTGCCACGCCGCCGAGGGTCCGATCCTGCACCTGATGCAGGATCACCGCTCCGGCTGCGGCAGCCAGCAGCGCCGCAGCGCCCAGGGCCCCTGGCGCGGCATACCGCCGCCGCGGGCCCCCGCTTTGCCGCCAGCGGCACAGCAGCTGGCCGGCGAGGATGCCGCCGGCCCAAAGCCCGGCCAGCCACAGCAGGCCGGGCAGCACCGCCGGAGCCAGCTTGGCATCAGCCAGCTGGCGGTACAGCAGCGCCGCGCTCGCCAATGGCGCGGCGGCAGCCACCAGGAGCGGCGCGAAGGCACGCCGCTCCTTAGCGAAGCCGGCCGCGCACGCGAGTGCGGCCGCGAGCCAGGCGCCGCGCGACTCCGTCAGGAGCAGCGCGGCAGTGTAGGGCAGCAGGGCAGCCGCTGCGCGGAGCGTGCCCGTCCGGGTCCGCAGGACGGGCGGCAGCGCGAACAGCCGCTCCAGCAGGAAGGCGGCCATCACGGCCCCGAACGTGTTCGGGTACTGAAGCAGGCCGCCAAGCCTCGCGCCGGACGCGCTGATGTCCGCATCCGCCGTATGATAGATCCCATACGGCAGCTCCAAAAGCCCATACACGGCAAGCAAAGCGCTGCCGCACAGCACAGCGCCCAACAGATGCCAGCCTATTTGCATTAAACGTAAGCCGTCACCTGTACGGCTTATACGCCAGGCAACAGCTGTAAAAGAGGCATAACTTCCCCACAGGATGATCTCCTTCATCGTGCCTTCCAGTGAGAGCGGTCGCCCGATCCCATGAAGCACATACATGAGAATCATTCCGCAGATGCACCCCAATACCACTCGCAACCCTTTATCTAAATTAACCAAGCCAGAAGATATCATGCCAGTGCCAGGAATTCCCCAGCCTTGGATTCCATCATGCCGTTTAGCTGCCATCATAAGCAGCAGAAGCATCCCAAACCCTGCTCCGACCCCATAGACATCCCCATCAAAAAACATTCCGCTCCGGATACCTGCCACAAAGACAAGTGCAATCAGCATCATCCCGCAAATACGATGCAGGGTCCTCCATGCCATGAACCAGCGCCCCCGTTCCGATGCATAACCATTCCCCCGGCTGCTCCTTACAAGGCATCCGTCCTTCGTGGCCAAACCATCTATTAGCATTGTGGGCAAGGACATACGTTGTTATTCTTGAAGCAGCGTCGGGGAACTCATCAGCGCTATAAGGCCGCTTGCCCCCCGAAGTTTATACTTTCTGACTATCTAAAAAAGCGATGAAATGCAGTCGCACTTTCAACGCTTTTTCCGGAATCGGCATGATGTATTTTACGTATCTGGCAGCAAGTCCTTGCACGCCCGTTCAAGATATGGAGAGGCGCTTAAAAAATCGCGGAACGCAGTATATTCCTGCCACAGCTTATCCCGATCTCCCGCAGAACCGCTAACCGCCCGGATCAATATATTCTTCGGAGTATGTTCCATATCAATAAACTCCAGCAGCTGCGTCTTGTAACCCATCAGATCGAGGAGCTTGGCTCGAATGGCGTCCGTGGCAAGGGCCGAGAAGCGTTCCTTCAATATACCGTGGGACAGCAGCGGCTCCATCACGGGGCTTTGGACTTGGGAGAACAGCTCATGCTGGCAGCAAGGCACCGACAGAATGACTGAAGCCCCCCAACGAACCGCTTTTTCCAGCGCAGCGTCTGTTGCCGTATCGCATGCATGCAGCGTGACCACCATATCCACCTGCTCCAGTTCGTCATATTCCGCAATGTCACCGACAAGAAACTGCAATTGGGTGTAATTCAGTTTTTTCGCCAGCATACTGCAGTGTTCGATGACATCCGCCTTGAGATCCAAACCGACAATATTCAGCTTTCTGCGCGCGGTTACCGCCAAATAGTGATATAAAGCGAAGGTCAGATAGGATTTGCCGCAGCCAAAATCAACGATCGTCAGTGGACGGTCCTCCGGCAGGTGGGGAAGCACATCCTCAACCATCTCCAAAAATCGGTTGATCTGTTTGAACTTATCGTATCGGCGGGCAAATACTTTGCCCTCTTCACTCATGATGCCGAGTTCCACCAGAAACGGAACAGGCTCTCCCTCTTCAAGGATATATGTCTTTTTCCGGTTATGGGACAAATCCGTTTTTGTCTTGGAGGGGGATTTGGTCAGAATCGAAACCTTGTATTTCTTCGAGATCAGAACCTGATAGTCCGCTTCCGGCGTATACATCATCGCTTGCCGGAATACATTCTCGAACATGTCAACCAGCACGGCCTCCGCCTCATCGGCCGGCACGTTCTGATGGGTGACTTTGGTTCCGGAATAATAGGCAAACTGATAGTGCAGCTTGTTCTTGAGCTCTACGGGCTTAACCGTTACTTTGCTGTAGGTCATGCCTTCCCGCTTGCGGAGCTGGCTTAGAGTAGCTGTGATCAATGATCCTTCTTCCATGATGTTGTGAATCAATTTTCTTAATGCATCCAAAAGGTACATCTCGCTTTCTTTATATGATAGACAGGTTAATCCCGCTTAGGTCAACGACTTGTCGCCGTTCACCGCTTCATGCGGAAAACGACGCTTAAGCTCATCCATTCCTTCGTGGACTTCCTCCAGCGGAAGCCCGCCCTTCGCCAAATCCTCAGGCAGCTTCAGCTGCAATCTTTGATAGAACTGCACAGCTTCGCCATATTCCATCTTGCCATTATCCAGCAGTTGGTAGAGGGTGTTCTCCGCTTCTGCGTACATCCCCTGCTGCTCCATATACGCATAGTAATCCCGCATCGCTGTTTCTGGCCATGCATAGGACCTTAAACGTTCTCTCACCATACCGATCCGTTCCGTCAACCTGATCAGCTTCAAATCCGCTCCTTGCAGGGCCGACTTCAAATATAGCTGAAAGACCTTGGTATAGAGCATAACGGCTTCTTCTTCACGCTCCAGCTCAAGCAGCAGGGATGCTTCCTCTTCCATTAGCCTGGCGGCGCTTTGCAGCTTGTCCGCTTCCAGATAACCGTGACTGCGAAATAGCTGCTCAATATCGGCAGCGGACAATGAGCGAAGCAGCTCTGAATTCAACCGGAACTGTCGTTTGAAGAGCTCATCCAGCTCCCATAGCGCTTCTGTGTGCTTGCGCTCCTGCTTAAGCGAAAACACCTTGGCAATCATCTGTGTCATATCCTCAATTAGCCGCACGAGATAATCCCTGCGAAACATACGCGCACCCCCAACCTGCATCCATGTCAGATGCAGCGTATTCCTGATCTTCATCTTTACTATACTGCGTTCAACTGCCAAGAAACCAAGAAGGAATGCCGGGGCAGCCTTTAGCGAATCATCCTTTACAAGGGAGAAATTTGCCGGTTCAAACTCAAGCCGGATCACGATTAAATTGTAGGCTATCCGGGGCCAGAATTCCAGTTCCCGACCTCCCCCTCCCATTCTCGCTCTACTTCGGCCGGCCAAGCATACGAGGTATGGCGCGTCTGGGCACAAAATAAATGAACGGATATCCCGCTAGGGGGTATCCGTTCATTATAAACTATTGAAAGATTCTCATGCGTTATTCATTCGTAAGCCGTCCCATGAAAGAAGTGATGACCTCGCCGAGCTTCTCCGGCGTCTCCATCATACTCATATGTCCTGCGCCCTCGATTACATATTGAGTCACGTTGTCATGGTCTGTCGTAAAGGTACGCTCTGCCGGAATCAATCCGTCCTTCTCCCCTGCTACCAGCAGGATAGGCAGCGTGGACGCGGAGAGCACATCGCGTCGGTCCGGACGCTCACGCATCGCCAGCGCCGCTCCGATTGCTCCCTGAGGTGGCGTTAGATAGCCTATCTCCTTCGCCCGCTGAATACATTCCGGTTTGTTATCCTTCGTATCCGGAGCGAATAAGCCGGGCACCAATCCGTCAACAAAAGCCGTAATGCCCTCCCCTTGGATGGTGCTGACCGCCTGCACCCTCTTCTCCTTCGCTTCGTCCGAATCCGGGTAGCCTGTGGAATGAATCAGGCCAAAGGCGTTCAAACGAGAAGCGTAACGCTGGGCAAAGGAGAGCGTGATATATCCTCCAAGGGAATGACCGAGTAACGCTGCCTTCGGAATATCGAGCTCATCCATCAATAGCAGTACATCGTCTGCCATCTGTTCAATGGTATACGATCCCATCGGTGCATCAGACCGCCCGTGACCACGGAGATCCGGTACAATGACTCTGAAGCCTTGAAGAAATGGCAGTACCTGTTCCCAGTAGGCGGAGCTTCCACAGAAACCGTGAAGCAGAATGATCGGCTCACCTTGTCCCTGATCAACATAACAAATCGTGCTGCCGTTGCATTGTACTTTTTCCATAGCGATACCCTTCTTTCTATTCAGCGGATGCCATGTGATAGACACCCATTATTTTATAAAGAATGATCTATTATTAAACAAAAACAACCCCGGCTGAAACGCCATGTCTTACGGCCTAAGGCCAAAGGCAATAGCGGCTTGCTTCGCTATCTGCTCCGCCATCCCCATGACTTGGTATAAGGACGTCACTTGAAGAGTCCAATACGGCTTCGGTCCATGGACGTTCACAACCGCTGCCACGCTATAATCTCCCACTGCCGGAAGCCTCCCGCCGACGGACTGGGCAGGCGTCAGTGGACCCTCGCATGTAAAGAAATAACCGACTGACGAGGATTGTCCCAAGCATGCATCAATGGCAATAATCGACTTATTCTCAGGTATGCCTTGAAGTCTTGCCTCAAGATTAAAAGCGTCACACGGTTCGGGCAGCGTCCCGATCACATGCGGGAAACCGTATTCCGATAGCCGGCTTCCTGTTAGCGGTCCGAGTGCATCTCCTGTGGAACGGTCAGTGCCAATACATAAAAATACGATGCTATCCAGCCCATGCCGCTGCGAAATCGTCCGAAAAAAATCCGCCAGTTCATGCCCCGACATTTTAGCTTTTACTGCCTGTACGCCTGGCGTCTTGCCGGCTTGTTCGCTCATGACGGACCTCCTCCTTGATTACATCGCTTAAAACCTTGCTTTTTACAGCCTAAAAAACCTTTTTTTTCTGATTTTAACCTATCTCTGTCTCCGATGGCAAAAACATTGGTCGAGCCGCACGGTAACATGGTACAATACAGGGATGAAAATCGTAAATCCGCCTATGAGAGGATGGTGTTAATCCATGGATTTGAGTGAAAAATCACAAGCTAATGTCGAGTATATGATTGAACAGATTAAAACCAAGCTTCGGATGGCTACAGGTGCTGCCATGCAAGCCTCCGCCTTCTCGGTTAACCAATATGATGATATTTATGATTTGTACGATATGGTCATGAATAAGCAAAACCTGAGTATATCGGAAGTGGAAGCAGTTGTATCGGAGCTCGGGCAGCTGCGCGGGAACCAGTAGATCATCATTAGCCCTTTTATAGCAAAGCCCCCGGAACTTCGCTGATCCAAGCGATGTTCCGGGGGCTTTGTTGTCCTTCTCTACGGCATATCGATCATCACCACTTCCGAGATCCCCTTACTTGAGTTCCCTCGAAATGTCAGCTCATGACGCCGCTGTATCCTGGCGGCATCACCCGCAGTAATATCAAACTTGCCGTCTTCCGACGATATTTCGACTTGACCGCTAATGACGTACAGGTGCATTCTCCGATCCCCTGCCAGGCTGTACGTCAGTTCTTGTCCTGTCTCCAGTATGGTACTGTATATCACAACATCCAGCGATTGGGGCAAGCTGGATTCACCATGGCCCGACCCGATGATCGGAAGCATCTGGTTCAACCGCTCTTCCTGTGTAAAATCGCTTTGATGGTGACTGGTCTCAAGGTCCGGCTCCGCAGGTAGAAACCACATTTCCAGGTAGCGTACGTCCTCGGACGAGGCATTTTTCTCTGCATGGTACACGCCAGTGCCTGTATTCACGACATGAATCGAACCGGGAGTCAGCTCGATTTCTTTCCCTGTATCATCTTCATACGTTAACGAGCCTTCCAGCACCAAATGGACAATGATCAAATCATGATGAAACCTTCGATCAAAACCCTCCATCGGTTTAAGCATATATTCATTATGCGCCAGTAAGCTTCCAAAATGCTCGTTATGCGGATCCGTATAATCCTCGAATGAAAAGCTGAATTCACTATGAATACCGTCTTTATGGGTAGTATGTCTTTCCGCTGCCGTCATGATCTTAATCATGGCCGGTCACCTCCGCCTTTTTTACTAATCAATACCCCGGCGGTTTCCGGTCTAATCAGTCATGCTTAAGCACGGTTCAGCATAAACGCGGTTTCCACCCTGCCTACTTTCAGGCCCTCATCGTTGCATAAATCTTTGGGATACGCGGATTTCAAGCGGTCGATGGTTATTTTGTTGCTATACCCGATTTGCTCCAATATGGACTCCGCTACCCAGCCCCATTCTTCTTCTGATCCATCTGCAATTTTGAACGAAATGCCGAGCCGCTCCTTCTTCAAACCTAAGCAGTACACGCCTTTAAATCCTCCTTTGGCCACAATATTATCGTCTTCCAAGAGAAGAGTGTCCACCTTTTGATTTCCTGCCACCATATAGGGAGATGCGTGCATGGCCTCCGTGATTCGGATGACCGCCCTTTTTGTTGGCTCATCCTCGATAAGGTCCGGGGATGCAAGCTTCATATAGGCTGTAGCCAAAGCGCGAAGCGGCATGGCGAATACCGGCAGGCCGCAACCGTCCGTTCCCAATCGGATATCAGAGGGAGCCAGTCCCGACAAATAGGAGACCGTCTTAAGGATCTCCTGCTGCAGTGGATGTTCCGGCTGATCGTATCCGAGCAGCGGGTACCCTTTCATCTGACAATAGGCCAACATGCCATAATGCTTCCCGGAGCAATTATGGAACCATTTGCTCTTGTTTCTCTGGTCTCGCAGAAGAGCCTCTTTATTTTTCTCATCCAGCGGCCAGCTCGATGCGCAAACCATGTAAGCTTCACTAATATTGACCTTGCGGGCAAAGCCTTCCAATACTTCGGTATGAGCCGGCTCCGCCCGATGCGAAGCCGTCATGATCGCGATTTCCTTATCCGTCAGCCCATAATGGTCAGCAAGCCCGCCACGGATGGAGGGGATTGCCTGCATCGGCTTGGCCGAAGAACGCGTAAATGCGACATATTCCGGATCTCCCGCGTATGCCTGTATGCTTCCTTGTTCATTAACAATACATATATGTCCATTGTGGACGCACTCCAATATGTCCGCCCGATATTCCTTCACTAATACAGTATCCATGTTAAATAACTCCTTCTATAACCGTCTGTGACCGTATTCCTGCCTTAAAAACCTGTGTATATCTGGTACCTATAATCCTCGATAATACGGGGATTGTTGCAAATCTGTATTCAGTATAGTACAAAAATCTGCAAATATCAGCAGGCGATCATTCCGTAGGGGACGGACACTTCATTTTATCTCCCGTTTAACGTTGTCCTGTTTCACGATGTGGCCTTAGGTTTAATTACGAGATAAGCAAGCCCACTCGAAAAACATTGCTCTTTAAAAAGGAGGCGATCGTATGTGGGGAATCATCATCAGCATCGTAATGGCAATCATCATCGGGATCATCGGGGATGCGCTGGTTGGTCATGAAATGCCGGGCGGAATTATCGGGTCCATGATCGCTGGTTTCGTAGGCGCATGGCTCGGACCATGGCTCTTCGGAGCATGGGGGCCTGTCATCGGCGGATTTGCCATTGTGCCCGCTATCATCGGTACAGCTATCTTCGTATTCTTGCTCGGTCTTGCTGCCAAGCTATTTAAACGTACAGCCTGATTCTCGTGTCTATATTCTTTTTATATTAACTAAAAGGAGTGAAAGTTATGAATCACACAGAACAAGAACATCCAGTACAAAGCGGTTCCACATTCTTCAAAGGTGCTTTCATCGGTGCCCTGGTCGGAGCGGCGGCAGCTCTGTTGTTCGCTCCAAAGCCAGGCCGCGAACTGCGCGGGGATTTGTCCGAGAAACTGAGCATGGTAACGGATAAAACGAAGGAAGTTGCTTATACCGTAGGCGATAAAGCTTCTGAGCTTGCTAAAACCGTGGGCACCAAAGCCTCCGATGTGATGGCCACCGTGAATGAAGGCCGCCAAAGCATTATGTCCAGCGTCAAGGAAGCATCGGCAGACGTGTCCAGCGAGGTTTCAAATGCTTCCAAAGACGTAAAGGATAAAGCGATGGACACCTCTTCCGATGTCAGCCGTGAAATGAAATCGACAACGAATGTTTAATTCGTGAGGTCACGAATAGCCAGCTGACACAGCTGGCTATTTTTGTGCCAGATCGTGACAGTCAGCTTGTAAGCATCATATGGATTGATAAGTGAAATGAAACGGCGTTTCTGCCTGGAAAGCGGGGATATCTTATGAGTAAAGCGAACCCATATCATAGCGGCTCCAGCTTCTCGACCCGAAGCGGCGATCGTTCGAGACAACGCGATGAGCCACGAAAGGAATCCGAAATAAGCAAGGAAAGACGCTCCCGGGAAGCGGATGATATCCAGGAGCATCCCTTTGAACTGCGTCACGAAGTGAAGAAACTAAACACCCGTCTGGACAAAATTGCCACCACACTGGAGAAATCCGAAATGAAGGACATGATCGAGAATTACATGAATCCCAAGAAACGCATCATTGCCAACCTCACAGCCGGACTATCCCGGGGACTTGGCTTAACCCTTGGCACGGCACTTGTGCTGGGTCTTCTGGGTTACATTCTCAGCTTCTTTGTCAACGTACCGATGATCGGGGATTTCATCTCGGATTTGCAAGGATATATTGATCAATCCCGATCCTAGTGTATCTTTAACGCATGCAAACGCCCGGTGCCTATAAAGGTCACCGGGCGTTGTGATCATTGTTGCCGCCATTCATGGATCACCATTATGCCTCAAAGATTTTTATTGCTGGACTTTACTTGAAGCAGGTCTCCCGTCCATCCCTTCGCACGCATCCAAAGATACATGCCTCCCGTCCACAGTAGGGTAAAACCGCTGACTACCGTAAATCCCCAGAACGTCTTAATGGCGGGCAAATTTTCAAAGTTCATCCCCCAGATGGCTCCGACCACGGTTGCGGGTGTGAGCACAACCGTAAAAATCGTCAGTGTCTTCATAATTTCATTGCCGCGGAACGCGGAAATTGCATCGTCTATCGAAACCAGCGTATCGATTTCGCGCTCATAATGATGAATCAGCTTTTCCATTCTTTCCACTCGATGTAGGAGCTGTTGAAACGAGCGACTGCTATCCAGCTCGCCATGATACCCTTCTTTTGCTGCAGCGATCAGCTCCTGAAAAGGAATAAACAAATTGCTCCACTCCAACAGCTCAAACCGGGACGTTAGAATGCTGTCCATTAAGGACTTCCGGTTGCGCGTACGCATATCACTTTCGACAAGACGCAGGTTATGCTCGAATTGATCCATTCCCGCATGGTAATAATGCAAAATGGTCCGAGCCAGCACAAACATGCCGTCGACGGGCTTTTGGCATTGATGAAGCATGGAAGCTCTTTCGGACTTAGCCATCACGCTTCGGGTATGGTCATCCAAATTGATGGTGATCAGCACTTGGTCGTCCGTATAGAAATAGAACTGTTCCGACTTGTAATGATCGGCATCATCCGTAACCTTATAAAGCATGGTTCCCATAATAACCGGCTCCACCCCATCCTTGAATCGGACGGATAAGTAGTTTCGTTCCTTTAACGTCGACGCCTGATCGAACCATTCGGCTGTATAAGGATAGCGCGTCCGAAGTTCACCGATCCAGGAGGATTGCCAGTTATCCGTTCGAACATCGTACCACTTCCATCCCCCTGCAAAAGAATAAATATCCTGACCTTCCATCCTATCCGGCCCCAGCATGTTTTACTGACACTCCCTTCTGTAAATACAAATCGCAAGGTTTCAAAAAGGCACGCTTTCCCGTAATGAGGAAGCGTGCCTTATGTTGCTATACGTCTGTTACTGTTACTACGAGGCTTGTCCATATCAGTAAGAAGAATTAGACATGATCTGCTTCAGTTTTTCCGTTGCACGCTTCTGTATACGTGAGACACTCATTTGCGACACGCCTAACCTCTGAGCGATAGCTCTCTGGGACTGTCCCTCCTGAAATGCCAGCAATAGCACCTTCTGCTCTTGCTCCTTCAACTGGCTCATCGCCTGCTGAAGATCCATGCGCTTCTCAACGGAATCAAAATCATTCACATCCGAACTGATTAGCTCTCCAAGCGTCGCTCCGGTTTCTTCCTGGGATAAAGGGGAATCCAATGATACATAATGATAGCATTCACGTCCGGCCAACACTTCGACCGTTTCCTCAACGGAAAGATCCAAGTAGGATGCGATCTCATTCACATCGGGAGATCTCTCCAGCTTCACCATTAATTCATCTATCGCCTGCTGAACCAAGGCACCCTTTTCCTTGATCCGCCTTGGTACTTGAATGTACCATGATTTATCGCGGAGAAAGTTTTTCATATGACCGATCATGCTTTTCATGGCATAGGGCTCAAACGGAATCCCCAGGCTGATGTCATATTGCTGCAGAAGACGAATTAATGCCATTTGGCCAACCTGATACAAATCCTCGTACAGGTCGGGCCGATTCCGGGCAATCTTGCCTGCCGCCATTTTGACCATCGGTTCATATTTCTTAATCAGCACCGTTGCGATATCGTTATCTTTCGTTTGCTGATATTGTTCAATTAAATGAACAGCTTTATCTCTGGACTCTTGGGGAGTCGCTTTATCACTCATACGGGCTCCTCGCTTCTTGCGAGACGCTTCGTCAGCGTGACCTCGGTTCCCTTTCCAGCCTGGTTTGTCACGCTTACCTCATCCATAAGCGCCTCCATCAGGTAGAAGCCTAGTCCTCCGATTTGGACCTCGCTGAGATCTTTATCATGAAGCGTACGGTTGCCAACCGCTCCCATACTGTCGAAACTCTCCCCTTCGTCTCGGACCGTGATGGATAGCGAATCGCTGGTCACTTGAAATAAAACCTCTACCATTCCGCCTTCCTGACTATAAGCATACAAGACCGAGTTATTACAGGCCTCCGACACCGCAACCTTCATATCTTCAATCTCTTCATAGGAAAAGCCCATCTTAGAAGCTATTCCATACAGATTCAGTCTTACAATATCCACGTATTCAGCACTGGCAGGCAAATTAAGCGTTACTCTTTGAACATCTGAATTCATTCTTTTCGATCCTTTCCTATTGGGAATTCTTCTTACGACTGAAAGAACTTCGCAATACCCGTCATATCGAACAGCTTTTGAATTTGCGGCGGAACTTCCTCGACTGCAAAGCGTGCTTCCATGCCATGTCTGGCTTTCAGTATCGACAGAAGAATACCAATACCCGTACTATCAATATATGTCATGTCCTTCATGTTGACGATCAAGTCTACTTCGGAATTGCCGACAAGAGGCTCCATCACTAATCGAAAATCAGGAGCGACGGACAGATCAAGTTCACCGCTCAGAAATACCGTGCATACGCCCTCGTTCATCTGGGTCTTAGCATTGAACTTATCATTCGTTTTTGTATTCATAGACACTCTCTCCCAATCATTTGTTTTCCCTTTACATAACCCGTTATCTCGCTTGTTGAAACAGGTTAAAGAGGGTTATGGGCACGCTAATATATGGAAATCGGTTTCTGTACTAACCGTTGATGATGCGAACAGGGCTTGCGGGCATATCCCATCCTTCCGGTTCTACCGGTACATACCGGGATATCAGGTGCTTCACACAGCTGATTTTTACCGGCTTGCTGATATATTCATTCATACCCGCGTCAAAGCAGCGCTTCTGAATCCCGTCCATCACATTCGCCGTCATCGCAACCAGAACGGGAGCCTCAGCTTCCGGCTTCATCTGGCGGATCAGTCGCGCCGCCTCAAGACCATCCATTACAGGCATCTGCAAATCCATGAAGATCATGTCGTAGACTTTAGGACCTGCAACCATCTCAACTGCCTGTCTGCCGTCCTCCGCCATATCCGCTTTCATCCCCATCTTTTCCAGCATACTGTCCATCAGTTTTCGATTAATCGGATGATCGTCCACAATCAGGATGTTCGGTTGCCTCTCCCCATGCACACGATATTTTGCCGAACGCTCCTCTTCCCGGAGTCGTTGATGCTCTTCCTCATGTGTATGAACGCAGATCGTAAATACGAAAGTGGCTCCCTTGCCTTCCTTGGACTCCACCGCGATCTCTCCGCCCATCATCTGTACGAGCGATTTACAGATTGCCAGCCCCAGTCCTGTTCCACCGTACCGCCTTGTCATTGAGGAATCCAACTGAGAGAACGGCTTGAACAAGCGATCGATTTTTTCGGATGAGATACCAATTCCCGTATCCTTCACCGTGAATTCAAGGGTTAATCGGTCTTCTTCAGCTTGGGCAAGCGAGACAACCAAATACACACCACCCTCATTGGTAAACTTCACGGCATTGGATACCAGATTCACCAATACTTGACGAAGGCGTCCCATATCCCCGAATACGATCGCAGGAATTTGATCCTCAATGTAATACGTGAGCTCCAGATTCTTCTTGGAGGCTTCTCCGGAGAACAAACCAAACACTTCCTGAACGCAGGACTTGAGATCAAACGGATATTCCTCCAGCTCCATTTTGCCTGATTCCATCTTGGAGAAATCCAGAATGTCATTAATGATGTTAACCAAGGCATCCGCACTGTTTCGGATAATGGCTGCATATTCCCGCTGCTCATCCTGAAGATCGCTGTCCATCAGCAAATCAATCATCCCGATGACGCCATTCATCGGCGTACGGATCTCATGACTCATCATCGCCAGAAATTCCGTTTTGGCTTTGGCGGCAATCTCCGCTTCTTCCTTGGCCAGCACAAGCTCTTGATTAATTTTTTCAAGCTCCTGGGTCTTCTGATGCAATTGCATGGATTGAATCTTCAGCCTGTTATTGGTCCGGTACATATCGACAAAACCCTCGATCTTGGATTTCAAGATTTGAGGGATAAAGGGTTTAACCATATAGTCGATTGCTCCTGCGGAATATCCTGCAAAAAGATGCTCCGCGTCCTTGCTGTTTGCAGAAATGAATATAATCGGAATATCCTTCGTCTTGTCTCTCGCCTTGATCAGCCTTGCTGTTTCGATACCGTCCATGCCGGGCATTTGTACATCAAGAACAATCACGGCAAAATCATACTTCAAGAGATATCGTAAAGCCTCTTCCCCCGAAGTAGCTTTAATTAGCGTGTATTGTTCGCTGTCCAGAACAGCTTCGAGCGCAAGTAAGTTTTCAGGGCGGTCATCTACCAACAGAATATGAATCGGTTCGTGAAACCCCATGAGATCCTCCTACAAAACTCTATTTAATCTTCCGGTATATCTTCTCCACCCGGTCCAGCGTCTCATAAGCTTCACTATAATTCGTAAAGTGTATGGACTCTTTAGAACCCAGTACGAGAATACCAAAATGGCTTAGACTCTCGTGAAATAATCCGTGTACGTGATCCCTCAGCTGATCATTAAAATAAATCATGACATTCCGGCAAAAAATCACATTAAACTCGTTAAAGGAACGGTCTGTTGCCAGATTATGCTCGGCAAATATCATGTTTTTCTTCAAAAACGGTTGGAAAATAACCGAATTGTACTTCGCTGTATAATATTCGGAGAACGAGCGGGTACCGCCCGCCTCCATATAATTCTTGGTATATTGCTTCATGCGTTTGATGTCGAATACGCCTTCCTTGGCCTGCTGGAGCGAACGCGAATTCATGTCCGTCGCATAAATCCGGGACTTCTCATACAATCCCTCTTCATGAAGCAAAATGGCCATGGAATACACTTCTTCTCCGGTCGAACAGCCTGCATGCCAAATCCGTATATAAGGATACGTACGAAGCAATGGAACTACAGACTGCCTGAATGTCAGGAATAGCTTCGGATCCCTGAACATTTCCGTAACCGGAATCGATAGATTATATATAAGCCGCTCAAAACAAGAACGGTCGTGAAGCACTTTATCCTGTAGGGCTGATATGGTGGACACGCCCTCGGCATGAACATGATGCCAGATTCTCCGCCTCAATGAGGGAATGGCGTAATTGCGAAAATCGTAACCATAGAATCGATGAATACCTTCCAAAAGAAGCTCAATCTCGATCTGTTCCAGCTCACGTTCGCTTTCCTCTGTCAACAACAGTTGTTCTGATTCCATATGGTCACTAGATGACATCACGCTTGCACCGCTTTCCCCGTGTTTATTTGCTACTTGTACTTTACCCACAAAAGCGGCTTACGAATACAACCAAACCCTCATAAGCGAAAGAAGTTGCTCCGTTTGTATCGGTTTCTTCATATAATCGGAAGCTCCCGCTTCAATACATTTTGCACGATCCTCTTTCATGGCTTTGGCTGTCAGGGCAATAATCGGCAGTTTCTCGAATTCCGGCATTTCGCGTAAACGTCGCATCGCCTCATATCCGTCCATCTCCGGCATCATCATATCCATTAACACCAGATCAAATTCCGGATGATCCTGAAGCAGCTCAATGGCTTCCTTGCCGTTTTCCGCAAAGGTGACTTCCATATTGTAGCCCTCCAGCACGCTGGAGAGAGCAAACACGTTGCGGATATCATCGTCCACCAGCAGAATCTTCTTGCCTTCAAACAGCTCTTCCTTATTGTGCAGCTTCTGCAGGATTTTGCGTTTATCTTCCGGCAAATCAGCCTCGACCCGATGGAGGAACAGCGTCGTTTCATCCAGAAGCCGCTCTGGCGATTTCACGTCTTTGATGATGATCGACTCCGCATATTTGCGAAGCTGCATCTCTTCCTTCGAATCAAGATCCTTGCCTGTATAAATAATGATCGGCAGATCCACCAGGTTCTCGTCATCGCGGATCTGATCCAGCAGCTCAAAGCCTGTCATGTCCGTTAGCATCAGATCAAGCACCATGCAATCATAGCGCTGTTTGCGAAGCTCACTGAGCGCTTCGGCGCCTGTGGATGCCGCCGTAATCGATACATCGTCATGACCAATCAATTCAATGATCGAATTCCGCTGAATGTCGTCATCCTCAACAATCAGGAGATGTTTCATCGATTTTTCCGCATAGGATTCGATATGCGTAAACGCGTCCTCCAGCGCTTCTCTCGATGACGGCTTCTTCAAGTAAGCGATCGCACCCATCATTAATCCTTGCTTCACTTCATCCACGACGGAAATGACATGCACTGGAATGTGGCGCGTAACCGCAGAGCTCTTCAGTTCGCCCATGACAGACCAGCCGTCAATAACCGGAAGCTGGATATCTAGGATAATGGCATCCGGTTTGTACGACTTGGCCATCTCCAGACCGATATCCCCCTGCAATGCAACCAAGGCCTTGAAGCCGCGGCCTCTGGCCATATCCAGAAGAATTCTGGCAAACTTCACATCATCCTCAATGATAAGCAAGACTTTATCTGTCGGTCCGAGCTGATCGCGATCGTCATCCACCTGTATGGATGGCTGAACCTCTTTTGAAATCATCTTCGCTTTCGGTACGATCAGATTACTCTCCGTTGGTGCCTCAATTGCTGCAGCTGCTTCCTGATTACTCTCTACCAAATCCGGATGGCTGGATGGCAGGAAGAGCGTAAAGCAGCTTCCCTTACCTTCTTCCGATTCAACCAGAATGCCCCCGCCCAGCAGACGGGAAAGCTCGCGGCTGATAGATAAACCAAGCCCGGTTCCCCCGTATTTACGACTGGTTGTGCCGTCTACCTGCTGGAAGGCTTCAAAGATCAGATCCGTTTTATCCGCCGGGATACCGATTCCGGTATCTCTGACAGCAAAGGCCACATAATCCGCTTCGGCATTCAGGTAAAGCGGAAGCTTCTCCTTGTCGGCCTTTTCCACATGCAGCTCGACGGAGCCGCTATTGGTAAACTTGAAGGCATTCGACAACAGATTGCGAAGAATTTGCTTCACGCGATGGCTGTCCGTGACAATGCTCTGCGGAATATCTTCACTGATATGCACACCCAGGTCAATATGCTTGCGTGATGCCACGGCGGCAAAGTTCTGCTCCACGAAGGCTTCAATATCCGGAAGCTGAACGTCCTCATAATGGATCTCCATCTTCCCGGCATCCACTTTGGACAGATCTAGAATCTCATCGATCATTTTGAGCAGATCGGAGCCCGACATGTATATGGTCTGTGCATATTCAATCTGTTTATTGCTCAGATTTCCATCCTTATTCTCCGACAACAGCTGTGATAAAATCAGCAGACTGTTAAGCGGGGTCCGCAGCTCGTGAGACATATTAGCCATGAATTCCGACTTATACTTCGTTGTAATGGAAAGCTGCTTCGCTTGCTGCTCAAGCTGCATTCTCGCCTTCTCGATCTCATCGTTCTTCTCTTCCACTTCCTGCACCTGTTCCTCAAGCGCACGCGTCTTGGCAACAAGCTCGGTATTGTAATGCTCCAACTCTTCCTGCTGGCGCTGCAGCAAGTCCTCGGAACGCTTGAGGGCATTGGTTTGCTCCTCCAGATTTTCGTTGGTGCGGCGAAGCTCTTCTTGCTGGGTCTGCAGCTCTTCCGATTGAACCTGAAGTTCTTCGGTCATGGCCTGCGATTCGCGCAGCAGCTGCTCTACCCGCAGACGGCCTGTAATATTGTTCAGAATGATGCCAAGCGATTGACTCAGCTGAGATAAAAGCTGCTCCTGCAGTGAAGTTGTTTCTTCAAAGGCTGCCAACTCAACAACACCCAACACTTCATTCTCAAACAGAATCGGATAGATCACGACGGATACCGGCTTCGATGATCCCCAAGCGGATTCCACATTCATGAAATCTTCCGGCGCGCTTTTCAGTACGATCGGTTTCTTATCGAGCGCAGCTTGACCTACAAGCCCTTCCCCGATCATGAAGGAAATCTTCGGCTCTTCGCCGCCTTCATGGGCGTAAGAACCTTTCATCTCCAACTTATTCGGATGTTTGTCTTCTTGACGAATATAGATAGCTCCATAATGAGCACCCAAAATCGGCGTAAATTCGCTGATAAACCGCTGACCGACTTCCTCCAAGGAATTGATCCCCTCCAAAAGCTCCGTGACTCTGGCCATATTCGAGTTGAGCCAGGACTGATCACGCTGGGCCTGGAGATAGGTTTCCTCGATGCGCTGCTTCTCGATAATATCTTCGGACAGGTCTTTAAATACCCGGGCCACATCGCCAAACTCATCCTTGGACGTAACTTTAATACGACGGATCGCCTTCAATCTGCCTTCTCCAAAGCTCTTCAACATCATGGAGACTACGTTGATGCCCCGGGTAATGCTTGGAAGAATCCATAGAATGACCAGCATTCCTAATAACAAACCGCCAGCCATGAGATAGATAAACATTTGGACAGAGCGGTCATATGCTGCTGTCGCTGCTGTTATATCATCATTGATCTTCTGGTTCTCGTAGCTGCTAAGCTCGTTCAAACTCATCAGCATCTCTTCCTGGACAGATTGTCCGGTCGAATTACGGAGCAGGTTAGCTTCCGTTGCGTTGCTCTTTGCCAGCAGCTCCAGTGTCTTATTTTGATAAACGATATATTGATTCACCGCACGCTCAATCCGGACTAACAATTGCTGCTCTTCCGCAGCATTTGCACTTTCTTTGATCGCTTGAAAATACGTTTGAGCTCGTGCTGTCATCGTTTCCAGTTCCTGTTCGGACACAGCAAACGTAGACTGGTCATTGCTCAAGATCATGTTCGTAAGCTCTCGTGCCATATCGTTGACTTCTCCGCGCATTGCGCTGGAGTTTCGTACCTTTTGGTAGCGATCCTGATAGATCTGGTTCAATTGGTCGTTCATATAACTGATTCGGTCATAACCAATCAAGGTCAGAACCAGCATGAGCGCCAGCAAAGTCGTAAAACCAATGACTAACTTGCTCCTAAGCTTCATTGATTGGTTTCCTCTCCTTTTTTAAGAGATATCCAAACCAGGCATTTATCGTCCTCTCGCTCCTGCGATGGATCATCCACAAAATATTGCTTCTTCATCTCATCTTCTCTCCAATGATGAGGGCCTCCCAAATGCTCCTTCAGATAATCCAGCTTCTCGTCATGACCGCCCTCCACCAGTTCGAGCAGGCCGTCCGTATACATAACCAAATGTCCTTCGCCTTCATATTGAAAGCTTCTTGGCTCCATGTCTTCGATCCGGTCAAACAATCCCACCGGGCAGCAGCCTTGATCCAGGGTCATCACATCCCCGCTCTCCTGAAAGAAGAGAGCCGGCGGATGCCCTGCGTTGACGTAGTCCACCCGCTTTAAACGGGTATCCACAACAAGATAGATCGCTGTAAAATAGTACTGTATCAGCTGTTCGCCGAGGTTTAACTGATTGAACCTGCGGTTCAATTCCTGAACCACCTTCTCCGGTTCGACATAAGTCGTCACCGTGTCCTTCAGAACCGAAGCGATGAACATACAAAATAGGGACGAAGTAATCCCGTGTCCCATCATATCCAGCAGAATCACGCCATAACGGCCATCACCAAGCGGGTACCATGCGTACAAATCTCCCGCAAGCTCCGCCGAGGGCTGGTACAGCGCATGAATTTCAAGCTGATCATCTTCAATTGGTAAGCTCAATACGGCATTCTGTACCATGGCCGCAAGCTTCAATTCAGCCTGGACCCGCTGTTCTCTCTCAATATGCCAGTCTTTCTCATGCTTCAACCGGAGCGCCAGGCGTATGCGTGCCATCAGCTCTACCTTGTTGATCGGTTTCGTTACGTAATCGGCGGCACCGGCATCCAGCGCTTCGGCCAGCTTCTTGGAATCCCCAACGGCGGTAACCATAATGATCGGTATATCTTTCAAATGCTCGTACTGCTGAACTATACGGCATGCTTCTATTCCATCCATCTCGGGCATCATCATATCAAGCAGGATCAGATCGATGTCCGATCTCCGGGGATGGAGTTCTTGGCTGCGATCGCCGATCCCCAAATGCTCCAGCATTTCCAGGGCTGAAGATGCAGATAGAGTGTTCTGGTAATTTTCCTTCTTTAAGATTTCTCGGATAATAATGACGTTAGTCGGATTGTCATCTACGATTAATATTCTCATTGCCCTCTCCCTTAACGTTTCGGATTATACGATAGAAATCCTTTTCCTACTATTATACTATAATAGTCCTCTGATCAATTGCCATAGAAAAAGGTTCTAAATCTTGAATCTTCCACTTTTACTAGGTATATGGAACATTCTTTTAAAACATAGATAAGGAATGAGACGTCTATGGTCTCATTCCTTATCTATGTTTTAAGTCCTATAACGCCTACCATCGATGCTGTCATAAAGCTGAACTTCGTTGCTATATCATCAATCTTTTTTAGCGATAACAAGTACTTTGCCTAGATCCAGCTGTTTCTCATAGAATCCAGCCTCGGCCTCCGTGAAGCCAAGCGATACGATTTTGGCGCGGAGCTCATCGCCGCGGGACCGGAACAAATTCGCAAAGGCGTCAAACACGCCTTCTTCCTTGATGCCTACGTTATTCGCATCGGATGCATCCACGATCCGGCTTGTCTTATCCGAATCATGAGCCAATACATAAATCCGATCCTGATCGTAACCGGACTGCCGCAGGTTCTGCACCTCCTGAACCGCTTGTGTACCATTCTCAACGACTTTGGCATATGACTTCGTATTGGTAAATTCCATTGTGAAAACCTCCCCTAATAGTGTAAAACCTCGATTTAGGTTATAGTCCATTTGTTATTAACCTTATTTCTTAAGGTTGAAACAAATTCAGTCGCTATAATCGAAAAATAAATCAATCCCTGCAATTTCGCCGGAGTCCCGGTCAATAAATACCTTAAGCGCTTGATGGTTCTCAAGGTACACATCCCCGTCCTCCGCTTTGAAATACGGCTTACCCAGTGATGCCCTAATTTGATCGGTTGTCATACCAATACGCTGGTCTTCAACCTGAAAGGATACGGCAGAGGGCTTCACACGAACATATTCCGTGTAGCCGTTGCGGACCCCAATCTCCATATCTTTGTAATCCAGCTTGGTAATTCCGGTCAGCTCTTCATGCTCAATTCGAGCCGGCGTTCCCAGCTTCCGAATGACATCGTGCTTGTTATCCGTTAGCGAAATCCCGTTTAAAGTTCCATAGCTCTCCGTAGAGTTGTCGCTGGTTTGTGCTTGTCCAACATCCGAAGCGGCATAAATTATAGGCGGTGGCGACATCCCGGCAGAAGGCTGCGGCTCTGCCACAGCACCCCCACCTCCGGAGTAAATCAAAAGCCCTACCATCAACAGTGCGACATTCCACATGCGACCTCCTCCTTTCTTCAGCTGTCGGAGCTATACCCGGGTTTAGCTTTCTTACGTTTATCTGGCTTTTTGGCGACGGAAGCTGTTCCACAGACCAACCGCTGTATCCACGTAGGCTAACCAGTTCCGACCGCGTGACTTTTCTTGCGCTTCCGTGTTCTGATATACCGCATCATAGGACTGGAACGTACGATCCTGAGCCGTCAAAGGCACTTCCATACGGGCAGGCTGCTCTTTCTTCTGCTCCATCCGGGATTGCTTAAAGCGGCTAACCATGCCGGAGGATACCTGCTTCACCGCATAGGTGACCTCGCTTAAAGCTTCTCCCAGATTCTTGACGGTATCCAGTACCGGATCGATCTGTCTCATCTTATGCTGAACGTCCACCGTAATATCGTTCGTATTCCGGATGGTCTGCTTCACTTCATAAGTCAATTCGTCCACCGTCTTTTGAACATCCTGAAGGGTTTCTGTTACCTTTTCGAGCGATTGTGTCGCAGCCTTTAATGTCTTGATTAAAAAGAAAACCAGAACCGCAAATGCTACGGCAATAATGGCAACACTGATTTGGGTTAGCATACGTTGTCCCTCACTTTCAAGTATGTTGGTTTCGGATACGCAATAGTTACCCTATCCCCCAGTCCACGAAACAAAGAGATCCCTGCCAATAATGCCATTGTCCTACAGCTTGTTTCATCCCCTGCCACCCCGGTTAAAGAACACTACGAAGGGCGCTGTTGGCAACGGCTAATCGGCTCCCTACCGAGCTTCAAATTGGATATGTGCCGCTTCTTGGAGCATCATGAGACTACATGCCTATGTCCAATAAAATCGATGAAGAAAGCAGGGTGAATAGGATGTTAAAATGGTCCGTAATTTTTCTAGTTGTTGCACTGATTGCAGGGATCTTTGGCTTCTTCGGCATCGTTGAGGCTGCAGCCAGCATTGCGAAGGTGCTGTTCTTCATCTTCGTTGTCCTGTTTGTGATCTCTCTCTTTACTGGACGCAGACGAAGTATGTGACGCTGTCGCATACTAAAGCCCATGCATTGAATATACACATAGGAAATGAAAAAAAGGGTGTCCTCCGTTTGATCAACGGTTAGGACACCCTTTTTTGCGCTGCGCAAAATCGGATCAGATTATACGTTCGTTGCTGCAGCCTCCTGATTTCCTGCGGTTTTCGGCTCTTCCGCCGGCTTGGTCTTCTTGATAAAGAAAGCCAGGATGAAGGAAGCGACGCTGATCCATGTCGCAATAACAAAGGCATAGTTAATGCCATAAATGGTTGCTTCATTCCCCAGCTTAAGCAGGTCGGCCTGATTCTTCGGATCAAATAGCCCCGATTGCATCAGAGCTTCCCCTTTGCTCTCTGCCTGGGTGGACATGACGGTAACTAGAATGGCCGTTCCGATTGAGCCGGAAACCATGCGCAGTGTATTGGACATGGCCGTACCATGAGCGTTCAAGCTCCGTGGGAGCTGATTAAGCCCCGCCGTTTGGATCGGCATCATGAGCATCGACATCCCGAACATCCGGGCCGTATAGATGATCATCATGTGGCTGTAGGACATGGTTTCGGTCAAATTACTGAACTCCCACGTCGTAATGACCGTAATCGCCAGACCGATAACAGCCAGCCATCTTGCGCCTACCTTATCGAAGATCGCCCCCGTGATCGGTGACATGATCCCCATCAGAATAGCACCGGGAAGCATAAGAAGGCCTGATTCCACCGGCGTGAATCCACGAATCTGCTGCAGATAAATGGGAAGCAGGATCATGCCGGCATACATCGCCATCGTGACAATGACATTGATAAGCGTGGTCAACGTAAACATATTGTATTTGAATATTCGGAATTCCAGCATCGGATTGTCGGTCTTCATCTCCCGCCAAACAAACAGGATAAGAGCAATCGCTCCGACCGCTAGGGTCGTAACAACCGGCGTGCTGGACCAACCATCATTCCCGGCATCACTGAAGCCGTACAGCAAACCGCCAAAGCCCAGGGTGGACAAAATGATGGCGATCATGTCCAGCTTCGGCCGGCTGACCTCGGTCACATTTTTCAGGAAGAATACCCCGATTAGCGTAGCAATGATCGAGAAAGGCAGGATCATGTAGAACAGGACACGCCAATCATAGTGCTCCACAATATATCCGGAAAGCGTAGGTCCGATGGCAGGAGCAAATATCATGGCAATCCCCATCATCCCCATCGCCTTCCCGCGATTCTCAATAGGGAATATGTTCAGAAATACAACGGTCATAAGCGGCATCAAAATACCTGCACCGGCAGCCTGAACGAGGCGTCCGGTAAGCAGTAACGCGAAGTTGGGGCTGACCGCGCACAGCAAGGTGCCAATCGTAAACAGCGTCATCGCACTAATGAACAGCTGCCTTGTCGAGAAACGCGCGATCAGATAAGCGGTAACGGGAATTAAGACCCCGTTCACCAGCATAAAGCCAGTGGTCAGCCACTGGGCTACGGTCGGTTTAATGTTCAAATTCTCCATGATGCTCGGCAGAGCAACATTCATCAATGTCTGGTTAAGAATGGCGACAAAAGCGCCAATCATAAGTGCAGCAATGATAGGGCCTTTCTTAACAGGCTCGCCGGGGCGAGCAATGGTATGGGTACTCATGTGCAGCCTTCACTCTCTTTCTAAGTAAAATCATACATTTAGCATGTTTGTTCTATGTGGACATCTGACCTTGGATGTGCTCAACATTCGTCAAAATTTTGCTGTACAGGACACTCAACTGCTTAACCTCTTCGTCCGTTAGAAAACCATATAACAAATCGCTCAACTCGGCACGTTTATTGGCCAACTGCTCGATCAGATCCCTCCCGAGCGGCGTAATCTCCAAATGAATGACCCTTCGGTCGGCTGTATCCCTTGTTCGGCGCGCGAATCCGCCCTCGATCAATTTATCGGATATGCCCGTAACCGCCCCGCATGTCACATGAATGGAATCGGCCAAGTCCGACAATCTCAATGCTCCCTGTTCATGAAGCATCTCCAAGGCGGTATACTGCGTTCTGCCTAGTTTAGGAAACCCTTCCTTCTGCCACTCATGATGCACAGTTCGAACCATCTTCTTAAATAGCATCTCCAACTCCAGAATTTCATTCCGCATGGACATGTATTTTTTACACTCCTTTAAAAGGTCCAGCACTTCTTCAATAGAGACCAATCTACTTCGCCTCTATATACTTTAGTACTAAAACATTTATTTCTAAACAATTACTGATTATAGTGGGGGATAATTATAGTGTCAATGTTTACATATATATTTTTTTCATAGTTTTTTTCTGAAAATAACGACTTTTCTCTTGAAAAACACAAAAAAAGACCCAGACTTGGTTTCCTTGTCTGAGTCTTTAGCCGATTCCCTTGCTTTACTTAAACAGCGAAGGAATGGACATCCAATCCATCGTAAAGTTCAATTCCAAGCCGTCGGACAGAAACTTCACATTTTTCACAGTTACCAGATCCGGTAAATAGTCCTTGAGCGAAATTTGTATCGGCTCCAGCTGGAACATGTTCAAAGGGATCTGGGCTCCCCGGATCGTTGTTGATTCATGCGTCAGGTGAAGATAGCTTCCCTCGGCAGACATCTGAAAGCGCAGCACTGCACCAAAGGGAAGAATCCCCCATTGCCCATTCATATGGGCTGTCATTGTGGTGCCATTCATCACGAAATCAGCACCTGTAATATCGACGCCCAGGTCATGGGTGCTCATATATTTTACCATGTTCTTCTTGCTGAGTTCCCCGACTTCTTCCGTGCTCAGCAGCATGCGGGTATCCCGATTGGACACCATGGTCATCAACTTGTCCTTGAAATCAACGGATCGGTAGCGCATATCCAGAGATTGCGTAGGATAAACAAACCAGACCAACGCACCGACAATCACAAGCAGAAGGACAAATATACCCAGCAGGAAACGTCCGGCTCTTTTTTTTCGACGTACCATCCAAAGCCCCTCCTCCCATAGGATATCCCTGCGGCAACAAGGCTTTTCCCATCTCCAAAGTATATAGGAATCCTTAAAACTTGTCACGAATTGCGAAATGTACCCAATTTTCTTGATTCAAAACATCCAAATCGTGGTTATTACGATAGTGTGTTAAAATAGCGAGATAAAATCATACTTCGGTCCCAAGGAGGAATTATTCCATGAAAAAAACTCTAAGCATTACTGCAGCCCTAGCACTCACCCTGTCTCTGACCGCCGTAGCAAGCGCAGACCCGATTAACGGGACGGTATCCGAAACTTCAGGGACGGTAACTGAAACTTCAGGACCGGCTCCAATCTCGACGACAGACCCTATTATCAAACCGGAAGAAGTCGTGTTGGTGCCTACACCTATGATCGAGATTGCGGAAAGAACTTACTTCTATAACGCTCCAAACGGCGAAAAGCTTGGTGCCTTGGCTCCGCAAAAAATCGACACAACCGGTAATCGAACGGGTGTCGTGCTTGGCGGGGAATGGGTTGAAGTTTATACATGGCTCGGTAAAGCTTGGATTTATGTAAAGTAATCAGGTATGACTGCCGGACTTCATGATCCTTCATGTCTCCTTGCAGGTTAAATGGCAGGTCAAGATGAACTTGGCCTGCCATTTGTATTCGTACCGATCGGTTTCCCTAGGACGATTCCTTAGGCTCCACGTGAATATGGACGCTCATAATATTGTGAATCCTCTCCATCTGTTCTTCGATACGGTCACTGATCTGATGCCCCTCCAGAACAGTGATATCCGGGTCCACCTCGATGACAACATCCACCAGCACATGATTGCCGTGAATTCGGGCCTTCATGTCCTTAATCCCCTCGACGCCGGGCGTACGGGCAATCGTACTACGCAAGTCCGACAAACGATTCTCATCAAAACCGTCCGTCAGACTATAGGTGCAATCCCTGAATATTTCCCAAGCCGTTTTGCAAATAATGACACCAACCGCTACCGCCGCTACGGTATCCAGCCAGGGCAGGCCGAATTGTGCGCCAATAATACCTACAGCTGCTCCCACACTGACGAGTGCATCCGATAAATTATCCTTGGCTGCGGCCATAAGTGCCTGGTTATCGATTCGCCGTGCGAGATTCCGGTTGTACCGGTATACGCCAAGCATCGCAACGGCACACACACCGGCTACGCCGGCAGACCATAAATTCGGGATTTCCTTGGAACCTTCAAAAAATGAACGAACGGCTTCAACCAGCACTTGGATACCAACGACCGCCATGATAAATGAAGCAACCAAAGCCGCAATCGTCTCCGCCCTTAAGTGTCCGTACGCATGATCGGAATCCGGCGGTTTCCGGGAAATTCGCAGTCCGATCAATACGGCGAGCGATGCCACGATATCCGTCAGGTTGTTAAAACCGTCGGCAAGCAAAGCACTGGATGCGAATAAGTATCCACAAAATATTTTAAACGAGGACAACACGAGGTAGGCGGCAATGCTGATCCAGGCCCCGCGTTCCCCTTGTTTGATATTATCATAGGCATTCACTTTATAACGTCTCTCCTTTGCTTGGCTTTCGCAGCCGTCAAGCGATATCCATCATTATCCATATTTAATCCTAGCAAAGGTCATTCGTGTGGGTCTAGAGAAACATAATTGCTTCGGTCAAAGAACCATGGACGTAGAAAATGGTATTAATCATTGTTACCCTTGCCGGGCGATTTAAAAACGAATAAAATGAGGACAAGCGAACACGAAGAGGAGGGTGATACTATGCCCGAGAATAATGAATCACGTAAAGTGAATTTAGCCGATGCAATCCGGCAAAAGCTGGAACAGAAAAAACAGCAGAATGCGTCCGCGAATAAGCCCGGACAATTCCAAGCCGGTTCAGCGCAAAAAATGAAAAGCCAAAACAACAAAAAACCAAACAACCAGCGTCGTCGTACCGGCGGTTCGTAGAAGAGCCAGTATCGTGCTTAACGCAAAAAATGCTGCACCTCCCATACTTGGAAGGTGCAGCATTTTTTTAATGGATCGGACGAGGTGAAAGCTCACGCCCTCATCCTTCGCCATATCCTATTTTCTTAAGCTTCAACCGGGTACATGCTATCCCGAAGTCCCTTGATCTCTTCACTCTCAAGATACTCGTCATAACTCATGCTGCGGTCGATGATGCCATTAGGCGTAATCTCGATAATTCGGTTGGCAATCGTCTGAATGAACTGATGGTCATGCGAGGTGAACAGAATCGTTCCGTCGAAATCGATCAGACCATTGTTGAGTGCCGTAATGGATTCGAGATCCAAGTGGTTCGTCGGCTCATCGAAGATCAGCACGTTCGCGCCGTTCAGCATCATTTTGGCCAGCATGCAGCGAACCTTCTCGCCCCCGGACAGTACGCTTGCTTTCTTCAGCGCTTCCTCGCCCGAGAACAGCATGCGGCCAAGGAATCCGCGCAAGAATGTCTCATCTTGATCCTTGGAATATTGGCGCAGCCATTCCACGAGGTTGATATCAACACCGTCAAAATAGGCAGAGTTGTCTTTTGGGAAATACGCCTGGGTTGTTGTTACCCCCCAGCTGTATTCACCGGCATCCGCCTCGGTTTCACCGGTTATGATCTGGAACAGCGTCGTTTTCGGCATCCCGTTCGGTCCAACAAATGCGATTTTGTCGCCTTTGTTTACAACAAAGCTGACATTATCCAGCACTTTTTCCCCATCCATCGACTTGGTGATCCCATCAATCGTAAGCAGCTGCTTGCCCGCCTCGCGTTCAGGTTTGAAATGAAGAAACGGATATTTACGGTTCGAAGGACGTAGATCCTCCAACGTAATTTTGTCGAGCTGTTTCTTACGGGAAGTCGCCTGCTTCGATTTGGAAGCATTCGCCGAGAAGCGCTGAATAAATGCCTGCAATTCCTTGATCTTCTCTTCCTTCTTCTTGTTGGCATCCCGCTGAAGTTCAAGCGCCAGCTTGCTGGATTCATACCAGAAGTCGTAGTTGCCGACATACAGCTGAATTTTACCGAAATCGATATCCGCAATATGCGTACACACCTTGTTCAGGAAGTGACGGTCATGGGATACCACAATAACGGTGCCTTCATAATCCATAAGGAAGTTCTCAAGCCACTGAATCGATTCCAAGTCCAAGTGGTTGGTAGGCTCATCCAGCAGCAGGTTATGCGGACGGCCAAACAAGGCCTGCGCCAAGAGAACGCGTACCTTCTCGTTACCGCTCAGCTCAGACATCTTCTTATCGTGCAGCTCACGTGGAATGCCGAGACCGATCAGGAGCGCTGCCGCATCCGGCTCTGCATCCCATCCGTTCAGCTCTGCGAATTCGCCTTCCAGCTCACCCGCACGCATGCCGTCTTCTTCGGAGAAATCGGATTTCGCATACAGCGCATCCTTCTCTTTCATGATGTTGTACAGCCGGGCATGACCCATTATAACCGTCTCCAGGACGGGATACTGATCGTATTCATAGTGGTTCTGCTTCAGAACCGCCATCCGCTCATTCGGTGTCATATGAACCTCGCCTTGGTTCGGTTCAATCTCACCGGAGAGGATTTTCAGAAATGTAGACTTACCCGCCCCGTTGGCGCCGATGAGGCCGTAGCAGTTGCCCGGGGTGAATTTTATATTGACATCTTCAAATAGTGCTCGTTTGCCATAGCGGAGCGTTACGCCGCTTGTACTGATCATTAAGCATTACCATCCTTTATCACTATTGGTTTCAGCACATTATAGCATAAGTACGACGGTTATCGAAGCTTCTGGATGATATAAAACGGTTTTAAACAAATATCACCTCCTGCATGCACCTTTTTCTCTAGTACACAAACGCCGACGATCAAGGCCTCTTTTTCTAGTTTAATAGAAAAAGAGGCTTTTCTATTAATGAAAGAAACCAGTCGGATCAGGTCCCCCTCTCATACGTTATATTATTCTGATATGAAAGGAGGGGCCATTATGGGCAACAAGCTTTGCAATCGCCTGGCTCGGATCATTGGGGGCACAGGAAGCGTCACCAATGGCGTGTGCGTTGTCTCCACGCTGCGGAGGCTAAATGTGAAAATATTGGGACGCCGCAGCCGTTCTCCTTTGACACTGCCTTTCGCGTTATCCTTTGAATCCAAAGACTCCCGTGGCCGCACGTTGAATCTGGGGGAAACCGTTATCCTGGAAAAAGAAATCAGTCCGTTTGCGGGGGAACTGCTGAAGCGCGGCATAAAAGTAACCGCCATTCATAACCATTGGCTTTTCCAGAGCAATCCATTCAAATATATCCACTGGGAATCGATTGACGATCCCGTGCAGTTCGCAGAGAAAAGCGCTGCTGCCGCAAGAGCAGTTGGCATTCTGCCAAAACGCTAAACGTTTAGAAGCAACTGAAAATGGGCCCGTAAGGTTATGAAAAACCTTTCGGGCCTCTTTTGGCAGTCTATGGTGTATGGTGCATGTAATCCGAATCGCTTGCACATTTCGGTTATGATGTCACGCTTCTTCGCTCAGGCTGAACCTTAAAGGTTTCTCCGTACTTTAATACGCGAATTCGCTCCTTGGCGATCCCCAGCCGCTCACGTTCCGCTTCCATTCGATCCAGCGCTTCTCTGGCCGTATCGTCTGCCAGCTTGAAGGTGCCGTAATGCATCGGAATCATCGTCTCGGCCTTCACATCCTGGAACGCCTGCAGTGCTTCTTCGGGATTGACGTGCTGCGACGTCATGAACCATTCCGGCTCATATGCCCCGATGGGCATCAGCGCAAGGTGAATGTTGAAGCGTTCTCCGATCAGCTTAAAGCCCTCGAAATAACCGCTGTCTCCGGCAAAATACAAATTCGGCGGAAGCAGGCGGGTGCCATCCTCCGATACAGGTTCGTTATTGCATGATGATTCATCGGAAGAAGCCGAATCCACCTTCGCATCCTGCAGGACAGGCTCCATCACGAACCCTCCCCAATGGGATGTATTCGTGTCAAACGGCGTGCGCCGAGTCCAATGCTGTGTCGGCACGAAGGAGAATTTCACGCCCTTGATGGTCGTGGATTCCCACCACTGCAGTTCAATCACGCGGCGAAAGCCTTTGTTGATCATTTTGCGACGCAGACCAACGGGTACAATGATCGTGGTGTCCGCACGGTACAGCTTACGGATCGAGGCAACATGCATATGGTCATAATGGGAATGCGAGATCAGAATGACATCGATCGGAGGGATCTCATGAATGGGAAGCCCAGGTTCTCCAAGACGCTTATTAAATCCCATTCTCCGCGCCCATACGGGATCAGTCACGATGTTCAAGCCTTCATATTGGATGAAGAACGTAGCGTGCCCGATCCAGGTAACGGAGGTTTCGTGCCGGTTGCTATGCAAATACTGAAGATCCGGCGTCAGGTTCGGAATGCAGTAAGAATAATCCTTCTTCTTCTGACGACGTTCGTCGCGCCACTGCTTGAATTGTTTAAGTGTTTTATCCGTGCTGACGTTATCGATATTGTTATAGCGAATTTTTGGCATGCAGCCTCCTCCTTCCATTACCCTGTATTTTACCCCGTATTGACCTCTCCGCTCAACTTTGCGCTTGTTGTTCTTTTTACACCGAACGTTTCGTGGCGAAACAACCCGGAATTGCCTTTATCCAGAATCAATCCGATGGATCCTTATACTTGACGACGTAGATCGCCATAAAGGCTACAGCAGCCAGTACGGTGAGCAGCGGTGCTATGAAAATGGCGAAGTCCTCCACTTGCCTCACCCCTTCTTCGCGGATTTGCCGCGAATGTAGTTTGCATCGAACAGAAACAATCGCATCAGCAGGATCAGGGAAGGAACCAATACGCAGAAACCCAGGATAAATGCGGTAATCAATGCGATCGCCATCGTATCGTTGGTTATGCTCTCATGAATATGGATGTAATCATAGAGAATATACGGCAGATGCGAGCGTCCATACCCGTACCAAGCAAAGGCAAATTGGAGCATGACCATAATAAAAGCGATGCCGAGCCGGATTCGCTTCCATACGAGGTACACCGCAATGACAAAGCAGATGAACGACGCGATAAACATCCATGCGATATCCAGCATCTGCCCAAAATGCACCGGATTCTGATGGTTAATCTGGAAAAACGCGAACACCGAAGCCAGGATCGTCGGACCGCTCCATCCCAGCGCATAACCCCGGACCACGCCGAACGCTACCTCATCCCCCGCACGATGCGCGTAATAGGACAGGAACATCGCCGAGATGTACAGAACGCTCACAAGCGCAAGCAGGATGACCGACCACGTGTACGGATTCGTGAAGAACGTATACCAATGAAGCTCTACCTTCCCATTGTCCATATAGATAATGCCGCCTTCCGAGATGGCCAATATCGTCGACAACGCTGCAGGGATGAGCAGTCCCGTGGCCCCGTAGAGCCCCATATACACGATATTGTTCCCGGTCTGGCTGCCATACGTGTGATAGGCGTAGTAAGCGCCGCGGATCGCCAGCAGCACAAGGGCCAAGCTGCCCGGCACAAGCAAGGCGGTGCCATAATAATACGCAGCATCCGGAAAAAATCCGACAAGTCCGACCACAAAAAAGATCAGGAATACGTTGGTTACTTCCCAGACGGGAGATAAATACCGCTGGATGATGTTATGAATCTTGTTCTCGTGTCCGGTGAGCACGCTGTAATAGCTGAAAAATCCGGCACCAAAATCAATCGAGGCCACCAGCAAATAGCCAAACAGAAATGTCCACAGCACGGTTATTGCCACCATTGCATAGCTCATTTGCGGTCTCCCCCTTCGATTTCGAGTCCCAGCAGCCGGATTTCCTCTTCCGCGCTTTTATTCCGGAACAATTGGCTTAACACGCGAATCGCGGATACGGATAGCACCAGATACAGGATTATAAACAGCACCAGCATCCAGCCGACGCTTGTTGAAGTGGTTGCCGCATCCGATACCTTCATGTATCCCCGCACAATCCACGGCTGCCTTCCGATCTCGGCAAGGAACCAGCCCAGCCATATGGCTGACATCGATAGAGGCCCCAAAGCCAATATACTGAGCAGCAGCCATTTTGGATAAGGCCTTTTGCCAGGAAGTTTCTTTCGGAACATATACAGGAGCGGAATCAGTACGATCACGGCGCCGCTGGTCACCTTTAGATCGAAAAAATAATGCACCGACATCGGCGGTCTCTCATTCTCCGGAAACTCATTCAGTCCAATGACCTCCGTGCTGGGACTGTTTCCCGCCAATATGCTTAGCGCATACGGAATCTTCAATGCATACTTAATCTCGTTATTCTCATCCAGAAAGCCGCCGTAAATGAGCGGGGCTTGCCTCATCGTTTCAAAATGCCACTCGGCCGCCGCCAGCTTCTCGGGCTGGTATTTAGCCAGAAATTTGCCGGAGAAATCTCCAATCATCACGGTGGCCACAGCAAAAACAAAGGTCGACACGACGGTGAGCTTCAGCGCTTTCTTAAAGTAGATGTGCTTGCTTCCCCGCAAAATACTGAAGGCGGCTATGCTGGCAAGCGCAGCGGCACTGGTCGTAAACGCTGACGCCAGCACATGGCTCACCTTGGTCGGCGTCGCCGGATTGAACATGGCCACGAACGGATTCACATTCGTAAATACCCCATCCACCAGCTCGAAGCCCTGAGGCTGATTCATAAACGCATTCATGCTCGTGATAAAGAACGCTGACGCGGAGGAGCCGATCGCCACGGGAATAAGCAGCAGCAAATGGGTCCATTTATTTTTGAATCGATCCCATGTATAAAGATAAATGCCTAAAAAGATCGCCTCCACAAAAAAAGCAAAGGTTTCCATGAACAGCGGCAGCGCAATGGCTTTACCAGCGACGCGCATAAAGGTGGGCCATAACAAGCTGAGCTGCAGGCCGATGGCGGTACCTGTCACGACGCCGACGGCCACCGTAATCACATATCCCCGCGCCCATCGCCGGGCAAGCAGCGTATAATGGTTGTCCCCTGTCCGAATCCCCCTCCATTCCGCCAGAGCCAACATAATCGGAATCCCAACGCCGATGGTTGCCAGAACAATATGCACAAACAGGGTCAAGCCGGTCAGGATCCGGCTCATCAGTACGGGATCCAGTGAAGACATCAGGTTCACTCCTCGGTTTTGTTATCCAAAATGTTCCATATAGCGCAGATACCCTTTCACCGCGCCGTATAGCATAATGGCCGCAACAATAAAGCATAGAATAAGTCCGCTTTTGATAAGAAAACCTCTATCGAGGCCACTTCAAGGATGAGCGACCGCGATGCATAGGTAGGTTTTCTTGCGATATAGAATTTCATCAGTTCCACTGATAACTCATAAATTCTATATCTAACACGAAGCGAATCAGGAAGTAGCTCGGCATCGAATCTTGAATTCAGCCGGGCCTAAGTAGAAGCTTCCGAAGCATGTTTCCTGCGGAAACATTTCAGGTGCTCACGTACCCAAAACGTACGCTCCGCTCCTGACGTCCCTAGCTTCATCCAACCTTCTCGGTGCTGAAAATCGACCTTTTTGAACACGCACTTTAAGTATTTCAGTCCATCTGCAAGAGTGCGGCCATCTAACATGTGATTCTTTGAAAACCCAAATGCTTTACAATCCCATCATTATCAGTTTTACAAACCTTTCCTCTTTTTATCCAAAGTCCGGTCATTTTGTTTGAATCCTTGCCATGATGTTTTTTCCGGCATGGAAAAGAGGTACAATAAGAGGATAAGGAGGCGAGATAAACCCATGAAAATTACATTTATTGAACCAACCCCGAGCCCGAACTCCATGATGCTTCGTCTTGACGAAACGCTGGAGCCCGGGATTCGAAGAACATATACACTGGATAACGAACGGTCGGCTCCCCCCTGGATCAGGCAGCTGCTCCATATCCCGGGCGTAAAGAGCGTTTTTCATACCCTTGATTTCATCTCGCTCGACCGCAAAGGCAACGCCGATTGGCCTTCCATTCTGGGCGCCGTTCAGGAAATATTCGGTCAGGAGGGGCTTGCCGCCGGACTCCAAGAGAATGCGGAAGATTTTGCTTTTGGAGAGGCTCAAGTGTTCGTCCAGTATTTTCGAAATATACCGATGCAAATCCGTGTCAAAAGCGGGAATCAGGAAGAACGCATCGGTCTGTCGGAGCGCTTCGCCAAAGCGGTGGCCGCCGTCGGAACCTCGACGCTCATCAAGGAGCGCAAGCTCAAGGAGTACGGCGTGCGCTACGGCCAGCTGGAAGGCATCGCCCGTGACGTAGAGCAGGAGCTTGAAGCTGCCTTCCCGCAGGAGCGCCTCGATAAAGTCGTTGCCCAAGCGATTGCCCACGGCGCCAGCGACGAGGATTTCGTCGAGCAGCGCCGGAAGCTGACAGACGAGGAAACCGCAGCCGCGCTGCAGGATGAGGACTGGCGCGTCCGTTATGCCGCGCTGGATGCACTGGAGCCAACGGAGAAACACATTCCGCTTCTCCGCCAAGCCCTTCGGGATCCGAAGATGCAGATCCGCCGGCTCGTCGTTGTGTACTTGGGCGATCTGCGCACCCCTGAAGCGATGGAACTCCTGTATGAAGCCATGCGCGACGAAACACCGGCCGTTCGCCGTACCGCAGGCGATACACTGTCCGATATCGGCGATGCTGCCGCTACCCCGGTCATGATCGAATCGCTCAAAGACAGCAGCAAGATCGTACGCTGGCGTGCAGCCCGCTTCCTGTATGAAGTAGGCACCGAGGAAGCTCGCTCCGCTCTGGAGGAGGCTGCCAATGATCCGGAATTCGAGGTTAGTCTGCAGGCACGAATGGCACTGGAGCGCATCGAATCCGGCGAAGAAGCAGCCGGAACCGTATGGCAGCAAATGGCCAAACGGAATCAATCGTAATTGCATCTGCGAAACTGCCTTAGAACCGTAAAATTTAACCATTGCTTCTAACATGGAATGTGATTTATACTAGGACTCTCTTGTTAGAATTGAATATACAGATAGCCTCATCATTCCAAGATGAGGTAGAGGTTGCAGACATGATCAGTAGTTGTGCCGAGGCGAAGAGAAGCCGGTGAAGCACAGTGAAAGGCATGAATGCCGAAGTGCAGGGTATACTCTTGTATCCTGTGCTGGGGCCGTTGTCGAAAGAGACGGAACTGTCACGGGGATTTCCCCGTGTTGTGCTATCTTCATGGAGGGTATGATGCGGATACGATAAAGACCGCAGGTATAGGACCTGCGGTCTTTTTGTTCTAACAGGGTATATTTTAAATATCATTTCTTAATGTATAGAAGGAGTGTTCGATCTTGAATCGCAAAAAAGCACCGGCTGCTTCGCTCAAGCAGAGCTTTAAAGCCCGTCATATGACAATGATCGCCCTTGGCGGATCGATCGGTACCGGCCTCTTCCTGGCAAGCGGAACGGCCATCGCCTCTGCCGGCCCAGGCGGAGCGCTTATCGCCTATGCCGCGGTTGGCCTCATGGTTTACTTTCTGATGACCAGCCTCGGCGAACTCGCTACGTATCTTCCGGATTCCGGCTCATTCAGCACCTACGCCTCCCGGTTTGTCAGCCCCGCCTTCGGATTTGCCGTCGGCTGGAACTTCTGGTACAACTGGGCCGTTACCATCGCCGCCGAACTCGCAGCGGCGACGGTTATTATTAAATTCTGGTTCCCGGACAGCCCGTCATTTCTGTGGAGTCTTCTGTTCCTGGCGATTATGTTCGGCTTAAACTTTCTATCTGCCAAAGGATACGGCGAATCGGAATATTGGTTTGCTATCATTAAGGTGGCAACCGTCATTATCTTCCTCATCATCGGAGTCATGATGATCTTCGGTATTCTTGGCGGTGAAGCCGTGGGATTCACTAACTTTAGTCTCGGCGACGGGCCGGTACACGGCGGGTTCTTCGCGCTGGTCGGTGTGTTTATGGCTGCAGGCTTCTCCTTCCAGGGAACCGAGCTGATCGGGGTCGCGGCCGGCGAGAGCGAAAATCCGAGAAAACACGTCCCTAAAGCCATCCGTCAGGTGTTCTGGCGCATCCTGATCTTCTATATTTTCGCTATTTTTGTCATCGGCATGCTGATCCCTTACACCCATCCGAGCTTGCTTCAATCCGGGGTCGACAATATCGGTGTCAGCCCATTCACCTTGGTGTTTGAGAAAGCCGGCCTTGCGTTTGCGGCTTCCGTAATGAATGCGGTCATTCTCAGCTCCGTGCTGTCGGCAGGCAACTCGGGGATGTATGCCTCAACCCGTGTCCTGTATGCCATGGCGAAGCAAGGAATGGCTCCGAGATGGCTGAGCCGGCTGAACAGCCGCGGCGTACCGGTTGCGGCACTAATCGTAACCTCTGCCGTAGGCATGCTGGCCTTCCTGGCCTCCTTCTTCGGCGATGGCGTAGTCTACGTGTGGCTCCTGAATGCCTCCGGAATGTGCGGATTCATTAACTGGCTGGCCATTGCCGTGAGTCATTATCGCTTCCGCAAAGCTTATGTCGCCCAAGGTAAAGACCTGAAGGAGCTGCCGTTCCGCGCGCGCTGGTTCCCCTTCGGTCCCATCTTCGCCTTCCTGCTCTGTCTTGTTGCCATTATCGGTCAAGGCAATTTCAGCGGGGAGATCGATTGGTTAACGATCATTGCCACTTATGTCAGCATTCCGTTGTTCCTCTCCATCTGGTTCGGCTACCGCTTGATTAAGAAGAGCCGCATCGTACCATTGGACGAGTGCGATTTGAGCACGAACGTTAAATAAGTTAAACCGGACATACCAAAAGCAGCTTCCCTCCCATACTTGGGAACGGAAGCTGCTTTTTTTGGATACGGACACATTACCAAATGATCTGCACTCTAAGATCACCTGTGTTCTCAAACGCATGATGATAGTATTTGATAGAGCCGAGATTGCTCTTCATCTGCACTTGCTGGAGCACATTTACAAGCTCTCGCTCGCTGCCGTCAAACCGGAACACCAGCTTCCGGCTGCCTTCAGCCTTTGCAGCTTTAACCAGTGGTTGGAGCTGTGCGTAGGAGCTGACGATGGAACGGGCATCATAGAGCTGATATTCCAAATCCCGCTTCAATTGTTCGTATACTTCAGCTCTCGAACGATCCTTCGCAGCTAGCCCGGCCAGCGTGTTGCGGTAAAGCGTGCTGGCCTTCGGGTAGGATTTCACCCAGGTATGATCGCGGCCCATCTGTTCATCCGTCCGGAGATAGTACGTATAGGATACCTCGTTGTCGCGATCCGGCACGGGATCGTTCCACGTCGTGTCCAAGTTTATGCGTTAACAGGGAATAGCCCTGGCATACCGTGCTTCCGGTGTAGAGTCCGTCATAGGCCGTATATTTCGTAAGCGTGGTATCATACTTCAAGTTCCGGACAACCCAATCGTGGATGGCTTTCACCTTCTCATGATCATTCATGCCCGGCTTGATGATTCGCTTCAAAATGCTGTCGGCATTCTGGTTCACGTAGTTCGTCTGCTCCGCAGTCTCGCGGTAACTCAACCGAACGGTAACATTGGCGGAACTGGATGTCCCACGATAGTCGTAGCTATAACTAGCGATGGTGTAGTGAATATAAGGATCACTGGCCATCGCCTGATCAAGTGCATCTTTAAGCTGCGATTTCAGCGATTGGGTCTCTCCCTGGTAAACAAAACGCACCGTCGATTGCCTGTCGCTCATCGCTGTCAGCAGCTTCTGTTGAATCCCATCGACCGACTTCACGACCGCTTTGTTGGAGGTGGCATAGACATCACTGAGATTAGCTGGTTCAGGTACTGCTGCAACGGTTACCGCCAAAGACCCTATGAACAGTAATTTAACGATTGTTCCTCGGCTTCGTTTCATCGGTACACCCGCCCTTCATCTTCCTCATCCGTATGCACCATTATTGTAACACATAACATCAAGGATTAAGGGTTCTAGTTTTGTCGACCGGGCACGAATATCAAATGCTACCAATAAAATGAGGACAGGAAAGAATCGCTGCGTCCCGCCAGCTTCGACATGCGGACCAGTACCTCCGCAGCTTCCGCTCGCGTCACCTCACGCTCCGGCAAGAACTTGCCATCGACCGCCGGGAGAAGCCCCAGCTTGAGCGCGATCAGGGCTGCGCCTTTGTTAGTTATGGCGTCGGCATCCGATATTCCCTGCACATCGGTTGGCAGGATAAAGGCTTTGGACAGCTTCTCGTAATTCAGAATACGGGTCAGCGAGCTTGCCAATTCATCCCTTGTCAGCTTGCGGTCCAGCTGCAGCGGGCTGTCCGGATCATAAGGAATCCAGTTCTGTCCGATCAGCACCTGAATGGCCTGATAATACGGATGATCCGGCTGCAAACCCGCGTATGGATCCATGGTAGATCTTCCATACACCTGCTCGTAGGACGGACTCACCGAAGCCGCCACCAGCTGATACCATTCGCCAAGGGTAATTTGGCGATCCGGGTATACCTTTCCGTCCTTGTCCGGAACCAACACCCGATATTTCACCAGCTCCTTGAGCGCCGCTTCCGCATCATGCCCCGCCGCATCGGTAACCGACGGAATATCCTTGCGGCTCATATCAGGCGTAATATCGCGCCATTCTCCGTTCTTGGCATCAAGCGGTACCGCAATGCCCCCATAAACCGCCTTTTTGTGTGTCGGATAATAAATCAGCTTAATGAAAGGCTTCATAATCTCATTACCGTTCGTTGCGTAACCGCCATAGTAACCGTATTTCAGCTTCAGCTCAATCTCTTCCAGATACTTAGCTCTTGCCTGCTCAGCACTGACGGCCGGCTTTGCATCCGTTGGCAGCTTGGACAGGACAGCTTCGGAATTCACACTAAAGCCCTGGATTTGCCCGTCGGCCTCAATCGTGAGGTTCAGGGAATCGCCCATGACGCGAATATCACCGATATAGCGCTGAAATGAAAATTGATAGTTAAGGGTTTTAGTGTCTTTGCCCATTTTATCAACGGATGTCAGCTTCCATTCCTCGGCAGCATTCGGCACCAGCCTGCTTACCGTCTCGAAGGCGAGATCCTGCGCAGCCTGCTTCGAAATCGGGCTCTTCACTTCCGGAGCACCGGTCCGGTCAAAACGATATCGGTTGTAGGAGTAGATTTGTCCGGTCTTGGCGTCCACCTCTGCGGATACCATCTCCCCTCCGCCCATGGCGGAAAGATGGTTCTCGCCCCATCTTATATTCCACGTCTTGATCTCATTATTGTTCCATCTGGTACCCAGCGACTTGGATTCTGTCTTCAAGCCGGACGGGAGTTTGATCTGCGATTCTACCCATCTGGCTGCTGCCTCTCCGCCAGCGAATGGAGCCGTGATTGGCTTGAAGATCTCTTTGGACGCCGGAATCGTGCCGTTCTCAATCGAGGTAAACTCACTTTCTTCCCCAGTAAAACTAATGAACTTGCCTGTATTGGCATCCATTGAATTCGCTGATTGATCATTAGGTATGTAACCTAAGAAATAATTGCCTTTGGCGTTGTTATATAAATGATCAGGTACATAAGCCAAGGAGACCTGGAACTGATCCTCAAACAATTTACGAATGGAGGCCTCATTCAATTTCGGTGTGGATGAAGGAAACTCTTCATTGACTTGATTGCGGGAATAGTTAATGGTATTGCCCTGTCCGTCCAGCGTGATCGAAATGCTGTTTACATCCGATTCAATTCCGTTCACCGAGGTCTGGAAATAAAAATCAAACCGCGGCGGACTGAACAGCGCCGTCTGCATCCCGAGATAAGCCTCATTCTCCTTAAGCTCGCTGGCCTTCAGATCCGATACATGGCCGCCGATCCATTTCAGCGCCTTTTCCTTGGCTGCTTCACGGGTTATCACCGGTTTGTCGCTACCTTGGTTCAACAAGGAACGAGGGATATAAATGTTAATAAGTTCACCCGTGACCGCATTGACCTGGGCATTGAAGCCGGAGCTTGTGTTCCCTTTGGTCAATTCCATTTGCAGATCCCAAGCAAGTGCGCTCGATCTCATGCCATCATTCTCCAAGAACTGCACATTCGATACTTTCACGTTTTTTAGCTCCGGGAAAGCCTTCTTGATGATCTCTTCCGCCTGCTTGGACGAAATTTTTGCACCCTTCGGTATTTCGTTATCCGTTACACCTTCCGAACCGGTGTTATCGCTGCTAGTCACGGCAGTTACCGTTTCAGATACAGCGACTCCGCTGCCCGGAACGGAATTATCTCCCCATACCGGCTGCGCCAAACATAACATAGCTGTAGCCGTAACCGCACACACGGTCTTTTTTACCCTTACCTTCTTCTTACCCGATGGATTCACTTGATTCGCTCCCTTCCATAACTTGAACCTAACCATGCCTTACATACACATGATGATATCCTTAACAAGTGACTGTACACGGCAGCAATGACATAACCAAGCTACCTAAATAATACCATAACTTGTCTATATATTCCTTATGTAGTAAGCTTCCAAAACATAACCAACATGATTAAGGATGAACAAAGTGTAACTATTTCGATCCGGCTTCTTACGATTGGGAATACCCTATTGAACGCACGCTAGCCAAGCCGCGCAGCTTCAACAAAAGCCGCGGTACGACGCCTGATCTCCTCCATATTTCCGGACGCGAGCGCATCCTTCGGAAGCAGCGCGCTGCCTAAACCAACCGCAACTGCACCTGCATTAAAATAATCCGCAAGATTATCCAGCGTAACACCGCCCGTGGCAAGCAGCGGAATGTGATTCAGCGGGCCCTGAAGCTCCCGGATAAATGACAAGCCCAGGCTCGCCATGGGAAACAGCTTCACGATCTCGGCACCGGCTGCGTACGCCGCAACGATCTCCGTAGGCGTCATCGCCCCAGGCCATACATCAATTCCTTGCTCCAAAGCATATTCGATAACGGAAAGATCCGTGTTTGGCGAGATCAGAAATTGAGCTCCAGCGGAGACCGCTTCCTTCGCCATCTCCACATCAAGCACGGTTCCCGCGCCTATATATACAGCGCCATCATACCGAGTACGCCAATCCTGGATCATATGTAAAGCGCCTTTCGTATTCATCGTCACTTCCATGAACCGAATTCCGCCTTGGGTCAACCCTTCTCCTACGAAGTCGGCCTGTTCTCTCGTAATGCCCCGCACGATGGCAACGATTTTCTCGCGTTTGAGCTCAGGTGTCAGTTTCATTGTCTTCCCCCCATTTCTATTTACACTTCCGGCACGTTCCTAAATCGCATGGCTGCAATTTCAACCTGCTTCAAGTATATGCGGTCCACCGCGTTCACGCAAAAAAGCAGGCCGGGAAACCTGTATTCCCGACCTGCTCTTCTATAGGGTTATCCCCGGAATTCGGACAGCTCAGCGCCTAGTTCACGCGTTGCTCCATATACGCTTTGATAGAGTCCAAACAATTGGTCATAAGCTTGAACTGCCTGCGGATTGGGAGAATACGAGCGTGCCTGCCGCAAAAACGCCTTGGCGCAGTCCTGAAGGCTAGGGAACCAGCCGCAGCCGTAGGCTGCGAGCATCGCCGCGCCCATAGCCGGGCCCTGTTCACTTTCCAGCTTCACGATTTCAGCGTTGAACACGTCCGCCTGCATTTGCAGCCACGTTTCGTTCTTGGCGCCGCCCCCGATGGAAATGACGCGGTCGATCCGCTTGCCGGATGAGCGAAGGATATCGATGGATTCACGGAGAGAGAACGTGATTCCCTCGAGTACCGAACGTGCAAAGTGAGGCAGCTTATGTCCCGCGTCCATTCCGATAAAACTGCCGCGAATGGTAGCATCCGGATGCGGCGTGCGTTCACCAACGATATACGGCGTGAACAGCAGACCTCCGCTGCCAACCGGGATGCTTCCGATATCGCTTAACAGCGCGTCAAAGGAGACATCCGGCGCAAAGGTATCCTTGAACCAGGTCAGGCTGTATCCCGCAGCCAGGGTCACGCCCATGATATAGTAAGCATCTTTCTCGCCATGATTAAAGAAATGGACCTTGCCTTCAAAATCCACCTCGCGACGCTCCTCATAGGAGAGTACCACGCCCGATGTACCAATGCTGCACATCGTCTGCCCTTCTTCGAGAATACCTGCGCCGATGGCGCCGCAGGCGTTGTCCGCACCGCCAGCAAATACCTTCGTATTTGGCAGCAGAGCGGCTTGCTCGGCGATCTCAGGGAGCAAGGTGCCGCACTGATCGAAGGATTCGACCAGCGGCGGGCATAGGGTGTGCGGCAGCTGGAAGGCATCCAAAATGTCGATGCTCCAAGACTTGCCCGCCACATCCAGCAGCAGCGTTCCGGCTGCATCGGAATAGTCCATTGCGTATTGCCCGGTCAGGCGGAAACGCACATAATCCTTAGGCAGCAGGAACAAGGCAGCCTGTTCGAGCAGCTCCGGTTCAAACTCCTGCACCCATAGAATCTTGGGTAGAGTGAACCCTTCCAGCGCGCGATTGCGTGCAATCCCTAGCAGCTTCTCCTGCAGAGTCTCCTCGATTCGACGGCATTGCACCGTTGTGCGCGTGTCATTCCATAGGATGGCCGGCCGCAGCACTGCACCCTCACCGTCTACCAAGACAAGACCATGCATCTGGCCGGAGAAACTTAACCCCTCAACCTCGGATGGGTCAATGTTGTTTCTGCTCATTAATTCCCGTAACGACAATACCGTTTTGTCGACCCAATCCTCCGGTCGCTGCTCGCTGTAACCCGGCTTCGGCTGGCTCAGCGGATACGACTCCGAATGCTCGGCGACAACCTTGCCGCTTGGGTCCACCAGCACGGTCTTCACAGCACTGGTCCCCAAATCAACTCCGATAACGTAACTCATCTATATCCTCCTTCGTCTCCTCATGAACCGAACATGAAAACATCGTTGGCACTTCCCCCGGCGCACGATGCGTGATCCGAGGTATGCTTGGATGGCTGTCGACCATAGCTCGCTATAGTTTCCTGATTGAAATAAGTACACCGGCTTCCCTGGAGGGAGCCGGTGAAGGTTTGGATTTCATGGTACAAGCGCTAAAGAGAGTATCGATTAATTTGCAAGAATGTACTGATTCAGAATCGCTTTCAGCATTTCTTGACGTCCGGATTCGTTCTTGCGCGGGGACTCGTTGTTCAGGGCGTACTCTGCAAGGGAAGCCAGTGTAGCCTTGCCGGATACGACGTCTGCGCCGATGCCTTCGTTAAAGCTGCTGTAGCGCTTCGCGATGAAGTCCTCGAATACGCGGTCTTCGATCAGCTTCGCTGCCACTTTCAAGCCTTTTGCGTAAGTGTCCATACCCGCAATGTGCGCATGGAACAAATCTTCCGGCTCGAAGGACGGGCGGCGAACCTTCGCATCGAAGTTCACGCCGCCGCGGCCGAGACCGCCGTTCATCAGCACTTCGTACAGCGTCAATGTCGCATCGTAGATGTTAACCGGGAATTCGTCCGTATCCCATCCGATGAGCATATCGCCTTGGTTCGCATCGAGGGAACCGAGCATGCCGTTGATGCGTGCTACGCGAAGCTCGTGTTCAAAGGTATGACCGGCGAGCGTGGCATGGTTGGCTTCGAGGTTCAGTTTAAAGTGCTTGTCGAGGCCGTACTTCTGCAGGAATGCAATTGTTGTAGCCGCATCAAAGTCATATTGGTGCTTGGTTGGCTCCTTCGGTTTAGGCTCGATCAGGAATTGGGCGTCAAAGCCGATTTCCTTCGCATAATCAACCGCCATATGGAACAGGCGTGCCAGGTTATCCAGTTCAAGGCCCATATCCGTGTTGAGCAGGGTCTCATAACCTTCGCGGCCTCCCCAGAACACGTAGTTCTCTGCGCCGAGGCGTTTGCCGACTTCAAGGCCTTTCTTCACTTGGGCTGCCGCATGAGCGTATACGTCCGCGTTGCATGTAGTGCCCGCACCATGCATGAAGCGTGGGTTCGTGAACATGTTCGCCGTGTTCCAGAGCAATTTCTTGCCAGTGGATTTCATGTGGTCTTCAATCGAATCCACGATCGTATCGATGTTGCTGTAGAACTCGCGCAGGCTGCTGCCCTCAGGCGCAATGTCCACATCGTGGAAGCAGAAATACGGAAGATTCATTTTCTCCATGAACTCAAAGCCTGCCTCAACGCGTGCTTTGGCGAGGTCCATGCCGGAGTAGTTGCCCCAAGGGCGAACCGCAGTGTCAGCGCCGAACGGATCCGAACCGCCTGCAGTCAATGTATGCCAGTAAGCCATGGCGAAACGGAGATGCTCTTCCATCGTTTTGCCGGCTACTACTTCTGTCGGATTATAAAATTTAAAAGCATAAGGGTTGGTTGATTGGCTGCCTTCGTACTCGACTTTGCTAATGTTGTTAAAATAGGCCATGAATAAATCCTCCTATACCTTGTTAAGGTGTGGTTAACGCTTACAAGGTTATCCTAACACAGGATTTCTACTTTGTCTATTGGTTAAACAAAGTTATTGCTTTACAACTTTTTCAAATCCGGTGACACCTGCTTTTAGGACTAATTCTACAAAAGATCAACACATCTCTGTTTAGCTCACTGCCTAGAATTCCTGCAATTTCATATTTAAATGTTATGGCGATGGAAACCACCGAACAAAAGATTAACGCGCACCCGGGCAGCGTTACGGGCTGTTGCAATTTCCGGACTTTGCCCCTAGACTATGAGCATATCAAGTCTCCAAAACTTATCATGATCAGGAAGCAAGACTAAAAGGATGAATACACATGGCGAATATTACCGGTGACCAGGCTCTGGTCAAAAAAATAAATACTTCGATTATCCTCGATACGATACGTCAGCACGCCCCTGTCTCCCGAGCGAAAGTCTCCAAGCTAACCGGACTGAACAAGGCTACCGTCTCCAATCTCGTGCAGGAGCTGTGCAGCAACCACCTGGTCCAGGAGATCGGACCCGGCGAATCCAGCGGCGGCAGGAAGCCGCAGCTGCTGCTGTTTAACGGACAAGCCGGTTATGCCGTCGGCGTTGAGCTGCGCGTCAAGCAAATGACCGCCGTGCTTACAGATCTGGAAGGCAAGATCCTTGCCGAAGAAGATACCGCCCTTGTAGGGCATGACGTGGAATCGGTGACGCGGCTGATGGTTGGTCTGATTCATGGCCTGATGCGGCAGACCCCTCCCTCCCCGTACGGGATCATCGGGATCGGCGTAGGCGTCCCTGGAATGGTGGACGGTGACGGCACCGTCCTCTTCGCTCCCAACCTGGGATGGGATATGGTGCCTCTGCAGAAGCAGCTAGAGGACGAGCTCGGACTTCCCGTAACCATCGACAATGAAGCAAACGCGGGTGCCCAGGGCGAGCTGCGCTTCGGAGCTGGCCGGGACGCCCGCCATCTCCTCTATATCAGTGCCGGCAGCGGTATCGGCTCCGGCATCATCATCAATGGCGAGCTCTATAAGGGGGCCCGCGGATACGCTGGCGAGAGCGGCCATATGTCCATCGATGCCGATGGACTGGAATGCACCTGCGGCAACCGCGGCTGCTGGGAGCTGTATGCCTCGGAGAAATCCTACGACAGCAAAGGCGCCGCTCTCCCGTCCAGGCGGACATCCGAGCTGATTCACCATGCAGAGCGAGGCCATGAGGAGACTATCCGGCATTTTGAAGAGCTTGGACGTTATCTCGGTATCGGCATTACCAATCTTGTCAACGGATTCAATCCGCAATCGGTCATTATCGGCGGTCCGCTGTCCGACGCACGGGCTTGGATTGAGGATACGCTGCGACAGGTCGTTGCCCAGCGCACGCTTCCTTACCACCGTGAGCTGATGGAGATTCGGTTTGCCGAGCTGGGCAGCCGCTCCACCCTGATCGGCGCGGCTTACTCCGCCATCTCGCAGTTTCTGGGGCCAGTGCGAGTCTCCATGCCGATTCATTAAAATTGACGATATTTTGTCGTAATTAACACCCTGCATATTAAGGAAAATCCCGCGATTTTCCGCTATAATTAATCTCGTCCTGCAATTTAAATCACGCTTCTCCTCGTGGAGATGCCGTGTGATCGTTATACTAAAGGGAGAGGAAACGCTCAAATGACCTATGTAAGCACTGCGGAAATATCGCCGGAAATGTTTGTGACCGTATTGCTGTTTCTCCTAGTTATCGCACCTTTGTTCAGTCTCGCCATCATGCGTTTTTTTCAAGGCAAGAAAAAAGCCGGCTTCATTCTCCTCGGCTCCGGCGTGGCATCTTACGTCGTATTCCAGATCATCATGACTCTGTTTTTTGGCAAGTGAACACGATCTGAGCGAACGTTAGCAGCATATCTCGGCAACAAAAAAAAGCTCCTTCCCGGAAATCGGGGAAGGAGCTTTTTATCATAAGCAAGCAATAGGCTTGCCAGAATGCTGATTAGATTACGCTTCGGGGTTCAACGCTTTGTTGAACTGGAGCTTATTCATGCCAAGAATGCGGTGCTCGCCGATGATCGTGAGCGGTACTGCGCGAACGCCCATATCCCATACTTGCTGCGCGAATTCGTCGTTTTGCTCGATGTTGCGCTCTTCAAATTCGATGCCTTGATCGGACAAGAAGCCTTTTACTTGTTTGCAGTGCGGGCAGTTGTTCGAAGTATATACAATCACATTTTCCATGGTTGATCAGTCTCCTCTACTCATGATTAGGCTCTGATTAAAGCCCGTTCGATCTCTATCTATCAGTTTACAACACAACAGCGTTGTGTTCCAAGCTCTCGATATATTTCTCCGCATCCATAGCTGCCATACAGCCGCTTCCTGCCGCGGTGATCGCTTGTCTGTAACGGGTATCCTGCACGTCGCCGCAAGCAAATACCCCTTGGATATTCGTCTCGGATGTTCCCGGGGTCGTTACGATATAACCGTTCGGATCCGTTGTAATGTTTCCGCCGAGGAAACCAGTGTTCGGATGATGACCGATCGCCACGAATACGCCGCTGACTGTAATCGTCTCCTCTTCGCCAGTTTCATTATTGAGTACTTTGATCCCTTTGACGCCTGTCTCGTCCGCGATGACTTCCTGCGGCGTGCGGTTCAGGGCCCATTCGATTTTCTCGTTAGCGCGGGCGCGGTCCTGCATGATTTTCGATGCACGAAGCTCCTCCCGACGGTGTACCAGTGTTACTTTGGATGCAAAGCGGGTCAGGAAGTTCGCTTCCTCCAGCGCGGAATCGCCGCCGCCGACAACAACGATCTCTTTTCCGCGGAAGAAGAATCCGTCGCATGTTGCGCAGGTACTTACACCGCGTCCTACATTATCCTGTTCTCCAGGAATGCCGAGATATTTGGCCGTTGCGCCCGTAGAGATAATCAACGTTTCGGCAACTACCTCACCCATACCGTCTACGTCCAGCTTGAACGGACGCTCTCCGAATTCCACGCTGTTCACCCAGCCTGTACGAAATTCTGCGCCAAAACGTTCAGCCTGCTGACGCATATTGTCCATCAGCTCAGGACCCATGATGCCTTCGGGAAAGCCCGGAAAATTCTCAACTTCGGTTGTGGTGGTCAGCTGTCCGCCAGGTTGCGGACCTTCAATGACGAGCGGGCTCAGGTTTGCGCGAGCCAGATAGATTGCAGCCGTAAGGCCGGCAGGGCCTGTGCCTATAATAACGGATTTGTACATATCGTTTCCCTCCTATATATGGAACGCTTAATTATAATCATTATAAATTAATATTAATTATGGTTATATCGCAGCCGTCTGTCAATATGTCACATCACACCCCCTCCGAAAATATTGTTAATCCATTCTTCATAATTCGAAATGTAATCCAATATTTTGGGGAACTGAACTTCTTTCTCCCAAGAAGGCGGCGATCTTTTGGGCCCGGAAGCGTTTACTTCGCAAACAATCGTACGCGGAGAGAGGGTTATATGAATTTAAGGGCACCACAAGACTCCCCCGCTCTTTTAACGAAAGGAAGATGAATGTTTGATGAAAAAAAGGACAACCCTTGGCAGCGAGTCCTTGCATGTCGAGCCTAGCAGCGAAGAGCTTGGGAGAAATCGAGATCGTCCACGGCCATTGAGAGCCAACAAACAAGAATCCCCTTCTTCTCACGAATGAAAAGAAGGGGACTTTTAACACAAGATACAGATTCGATTAACGGTTAGTGCGCAGCAGACGAAGCCCGTTCAGTATAACCAGAATGGTGCTTCCTTCGTGACCGATGACGCCCAGCGGCAGCGCCACGCCTTGAATGAAATTGGCTGCAATCAGCGTCAAAATCACGGTGATGGCAAAGATCATATTTTGCTTCACGATACGCTGAACCCGGCGTGCAACCTTGACGGTGCCGGCAATTTCATCGATATTGTCATTCATAAGCACCGCATCCGCTACCTCCAGCGCCGTTCCGCTTCCCGAAACGCCCATGCCGATGCCGACGGTCGCAGTAGCCAGTGCCGGTGCATCGTTCACTCCGTCCCCAACCATGACCACATGGCCGTAACGGGCCCGAAGCTCCTTAATATGTGTAACTTTATCTTCCGGCAGCAAATCGGAGAACACCATGTCTACGCCGCTCTGCTTCGCAATCACGTCGGCCGTCGCCTTGCGGTCCCCCGTCAGCATCGCTACCTTGATGCCCAGCTGCTGCAGCCGTTTAACGGCCATTGCCGCTTGAGGCCGGACCGCATCCTGCAGAGCGATCATGCCCGCGATACGGTCTCCCTTCAGAATAACGGAAACCGTCTTGCCTTCGGATTCCAGCATGTTCCGGATGGACAGCCAGTGCTGGCGATTCTCTTCAAGCGCGCTCAACTCCTTTTGCGCGGAAGCTGCACCGGAATGCTGATCAATAGTCGGATGATCCAAAATATCGCTTTTCCCTATTTTCCAAGTGATTCCTTCCACTTCCGCCTGCATACCCCATCCAGTTATGGACTGTCCGTTCTCTACCTGCTGCAGCGCGGCCCCCTCTTTCTCAGCCGATTGGACAATCGCCAAGGCCAGAGGATGCTTCGACATTCTTTCGATAGAAGCACTGATGCCAAGCAGTTCATGCCGATCCCAGCCTTCGCCAGCGATAAAATCCGTAACTACCGGCGTACCGAGCGTCAAGGTACCTGTCTTATCAAAAGCGACAACCGCCGTGCGTGCCATATTCTCGATATGGGCGCCGCCCTTGAACAATACGCCTTTTCTGGCGCGATTGGAAATCGCCGACAGCATCGCAGGCATGATGGAGGATACCAGCGCACAAGGGGAGGCAACTACGAGAAACACCATCGCTTTATAGAAGGTCGTATCCCAATCCCATCCCAGAACGGGAGTAGCCAGAACAATCAGCGCCACGGTCGCAATGACAACGACACGGGCATAAATCGATTCGAACCGCTTGATGAACCGCTGCGATTCCGGTACTTCGTTCTCCGCTTCTTCCACCAGCTTGATAATCTTGGCAAACAACGTGGATTCCGCCGACTGGGTAACCTCAATGTACAATACGCCTTCCCCGTTTAAGGTGCCTGTGAACACTTCATCGCCTACGGACTTATCGACCGGTACGGATTCCCCGGTAATCGAAGCCTGGTTGACGGAGGAGCTGCCGCGATAAATTTTGCCGTCTGCCGGAATAAGCTCGCCCGGCTTTACCAGAATCAGATCGCCGATCTCCAGCTTGTTGATGGATACCGATACCATCTCTCCCTTCTCAATGCGAAGGGCCGTTTCCGGCTGCAGCTCCATCAAGGACGAGATATCCTTGCGGCTTCTCTCCATGGTATAACTCTCAAGCGCGCCGCTGAGGGCAAAGATGAAGATCAGCATCGCGCCTTCATTCCAGTACCCGATCGCTGCAGCTCCCATAGCAGCAGCAATCATCAGCAGATTCACATCCAGATCGCGCTCCTTCAGAAGGGTCTCCACACCTTCTTTCGCTTTCACCCATCCGCCGACGGCATAGGATATCACATACAACACAACGGAGAGCGGCTCAGACCATTGGCTGGTCAGCCAAGCGATCAGCATCAACAGGCCGCTGCCCAGCGCAGCCACGACCTCCGCGTTGCTCAGCAGACTGCGTATATCCCACTTCCCAGGCTGCCGCGGCTCACGAGGATCAGCTCCATTTTCTATTGTCGATATGCGTCCAGTCGTCGTTTGACTTTGTATCCATTGCATAACCAATCACCTTCCTAGTTGAGAATGAGATCCATTATTACTACCCTTAAAATGACACATGCTGCCCCGGCTTCGCCGGAGCAGCATGCTAAATGAGAATGAGAATCATTTTTGAGCTTATACAATTTATTTTCCTTCGTACAACTTTATAAGTATCATACTCACTTCATCCTCATTTGTAAACCATATTTTTCACATTTTTTAAATACTGAAGAGTACCTATTGGCGTCCCCTGTTATTGAAGATGAACCTCTATACGTAAAAAAAGCCCTTGCGTTCTCTCCGCAAGGACTTCTCTTTAATCCATCACCTAGTTTGTTAAGCGCTCACATTCCATCACTCGACAATCGTCGAACATCTGCGGCGCATCTCCAGCCTCGCACCGGTTATTCGAATGGCTGCAATCTCTGAGGACTGACAGCACACCTCGTGAATGCCCTGTCGGTAAACCATCCGCAAATCCGTGGTAGCCACCCCATTGATCCGGAGCGTTAATTGCGGCTTCGTTCGCTTAATTCGATGGATCATCTCGGAGAAAGCCGTGACCCTGTGTCCTGCCTCATCCGACGATCCGGAATTCTCCGTCCCCTCCGAGTCGAATACAATCACATCGGCCAAACGGGCAATTTCCGCTGCCGTCGCTGGATTCATCCCTTCTCTGAGAAGCGCCCCATAACGAATACGCACAAAACGTCTTTGATCCATAAGGGTCTGCTCTGCCACTTCTTCGATAAAATTATGAATCGATATAAAGTCATCCGCGTGTGCCGGACGTACAGCCAGGAGCTCTAATTGGCAATCCACGCCTTCCTCGCTGCACTGCTCCATAGCCCGGAACAAGGACTCCAGCTGAGCATCCTGCGCTTCACGCAACTCCATCGTGTTGGAAAGCCGGGCATCGTGCAGCAAGCTGACCGCACACCTAGCTCCAGCCGCCGCCTGAAACACCGATACCCAATAGGTCATCCACAGCATGATAAGTCTCCGCCTCAACAGGACGCTTTTCTCTGCGCTCCGCGAATTCAACCACGCCGTGTAAACCTCCTGCAGCAGGCCATGCTGCACAGCATCCTCCCCGCGTATCAGCCCGATTCCCTGAGCACCTTGACTGATATCTCGTGCAATGGATTCAGGGTCTGCGGATCGGCTCATGACTTTCAGTCTTCGGTTCCTGTCACTCCACCCCAGCAGTCGGGTCAAGGAAGGTCTGTCCGTGCCGTTATGCCGAATCCCGGAAACCCTGAGGGCTTCTTCAATATCGTCAGGCGATGCCAATAACAGCAATACCTCCTCATGGGTGACTCCTCCTGCCATTGCAAAATGCTTCAGCAGATCCGTCTCGGGAGAAATCTCGTTTGCCCCAATCTCTTCAACTCCGATGAACTCTTGATCTTCAAATCGACGCTCTCCCAATTCACTGCGTGCTCCCCATTGCCTTTCCGTCATGGTTATCCTTCTACTCCCTTTCACCTTGAATTGGATAAACGCCTCCTTACAGATTATTATGAAACAATTGGAAATATACAGCCCACGGAATAAACACCGGCTGAAAAATAACAAGACGGAACAAACCAAGCACCCTGCTCTCCTTATATCGGATAACTGCGCAAGGGTGCGGATGCCTGACTCTATCTGTTTATCCTCATTTCAAGGACTGGATAAAACCTATACAATGGAGGAATGAATCCATCCCGGAAAAAGGAGAGTAGCACATGAGAACCGATTATGACCATTGGGAACCAATCAGCGTATCGGATGCCGCTGGAATTTTTGCTGAAATCCCTGCTCGTTGGTATATCGCCGGAGGTTGGGCTTTGGATTTATATTTGGGGGAGCAGACCAGGGAACACGGCGATATCGATATCCTGATCCTGCGCGAAGAGCAGGCCGCCATTTACGCGGCATTAGCCAAAGAATGGACGCTGTACAAAGCGGATCAAGGAACCTTATCCCTCTGGGAGGAAGGCGAATATTTGCACTCGGTTGGCGATGTATGGGTAAGCCGGAATGAAGAAGCCCCATTCTCATTCCAGATCATGCTGGTGGAATTCGAACTGGACAGCTGGGTTTATCGCAGAGAAACGTCCATCCGAAGACCGCTCCAAGATATATCCTTAATAACAGACCAAGGAATTCCTTATCTAAAACCAGAGATACAACTCCTGTATAAAGGGGGAAGCAAGAACATCCGTGAAAAAGACGAAATGGATTTCAGGAAGGTCCTGCCCTTCCTCGATCGACAGGCTGCAGGGTGGCTTGCCCAAGCGCTGCGGACGCAGTTTCCATCAGGTCATCCATGGCTCGACAACATTGATACAATCCCGTAGCGGCCTTGCGACAACAAAAAAAAGAGCACCTTCCTCCATATACAGGAAAGTGCTCTGAGTTTATTTGAAATCCATCAGTCAGCCTTTACTCCTGACTTGCCGCGATGGCTTGACCCAGATCGTACAGGATATCATCGATAGACTCGGTCCCGATCGACAGACGCAGCAATTCCGGATTGACGCCCGCCGTAAGCTGCTCGTCTTCCGTCAGCTGCTGATGCGTCGTGCTGGCCGGATGAATGATCAGCGACTTGGAATCCCCGACGTTGGCCAAGTGGGAGAACAGCTTCACATTCTCGATCACCTTCTGACCTGCCGCTGCCCCGCCTTTGATACCGAAGGTCAGGATAGCGCCTTGTCCCTTCGGCAGGTACTTCTTCGCCAACTCATACGAAGGGTGACTCGGCAGCCCTGCATAGCTCACCCATTCTACCGCCTCGTGACTCTCCAAGTACTTGGCAACTTTCAGCGCATTCTCGCTATGGCGCTCCACCCGGAGATGCAGCGTTTCCAGTCCTTGCAGGAGCAGCCAGGAATTGAACGGGGACAGCGATGCGCCGATATCCCGCAGCAGCTGCACGCGCGCTTTTATAATATAAGCGATCGGGCCTACTGCCTCTGTATATACAACACCATGATAGCTTGGATCCGGCTGTGTCAATCCTGGGAACTTGTCATTAGCCGTCCAATCGAATTTACCGCTATCGACAATGACCCCGCCGATGGAGGTCCCGTGGCCGCCGATGAATTTGGTCGCGGAATGAACGACGATATCCGCTCCATATTCAATCGGGCGCAGCAGATACGGGCTAGGGAAAGTATTGTCAACGATAAGCGGAATGCCGCTCTCGTGCGCGATGGCCGCAACGGCTTCCACATCCAGCACATTCCCCTGCGGATTGCCGATCGTTTCGGCAAACACGGCCTTCGTCTTGTCATTGATCGCTTTGCGGAAATTCTCAGGATCCGTGGAATCCACGAAATGCACCTTGATCCCCAGCTTCGCTAGCGTATTGGAAAATAAATTATAAGTACCTCCATACAAACTCGAGGAAGAAACAATTTCATCACCTGCGCCCGCAATGTTCAGAATGGAGAAGGTGATGGCTGCCTGCCCGGAAGATGTCGCCAGTGCACCGGCACCGCCCTCGAGCGCTGCAATCCGCTTCTCAAACACATCCGTGGTCGGGTTCATAATACGCGTGTAGATGTTGCCGAATTCTTTAAGCGCAAACAGATTCGCCGCATGCTCGCTGTCTTTGAAGCCGTAGGAAGTCGTCTGATACAGAGGGACAGCGCGGGATAATGTGGTCGGATCAAGCTCCTGACCGGCATGAACCGCTAAGGTTTCAATGGAAAATTGGCGTTCTTCTGACATGGGTGTTTCCTCCCTTTTCTTCATATGGAAAGTATGATGATTTCATAATTTCTCCCATTCTCTCATACTTTCTCTCGTTTGAAAAGAGAGATAACCCACTAAATTTATCGGAATATTTATTATAAATTCTTCTTCATTCACCCGTAAGTACCCTTATTCCTTGTCCTCCTTATACACTCTGCCCCATCCATATCCGGCTTCCGGGGACGTATCCTCCGGCATGCCCGGCAAGATTAAACCGCCGTCTATACGGAGGTTGATGCCGGTAATATAGGATGCCGCATCCGAGCAGAGCCAGGCAATCGCTTCCCCGATGTCCGACGGCGTGCCTAACCGTCCCAGCGGAATCTTTCTGCCAAGCGGCTCGTCCTCTGCCGATTGGTCCGGCTTGTGAACGGTTGCTCCCGGTGCCACGCAGTTTACGCGGATGCCATGCGGAGCCCACTCGAGCGCCAGCGATTGTGCGGCACGAATAAGCGCTGCCTTCATGCCGCCGTAAATGCTGTCCTTGGGATAGGCTCTCTCTCCCCGTGAAGACGTGATGAAGATGATATTGCCCGGAATTCCCTGGGCGATCATCTCCCGAACAGCATATTTGCTAAGCAGCATCGGCGCTCGAAAATCCAGATGAACCGTCATGTCCAGCGCGTCCTCTTCAATCTCCGTGAGCTCGTCATATAGGCCGATCCCCGCATTGTTCACCAACAGATCGATCCGGCCAAACTCCTCTATCGTCTTTCGTATCGTATTCTCCGCTTCACTGCGAACGGTCAAATCGCTTTGGATAATAAGAGGCGTCTTGCCATAGATATGGCGAATATCCTCTGCCATGTCCAATATTCCATCTTTACTCGAATTGTAGGTCATCGCCAGCCGATATCCTTTTTCAGCCAGAACCTTGGCAATCCCTCGTCCGATTCCGGCGCCTGCACCCGTTACCAGAGCCACCTTCTCCATTCCTTGATTACTTACGGTTCCCATTCAACTCGCTCCCTTCTCCATCATTCATGCATACCACGATTACGCCGCTGTTCAGCGAATACGCGCACCGTGCCTACCCTTCCTTACCCTGTTCTGAAACGGATGATTGGCTTTCGATAGATAAAGTCAGCATGACGGGCGTTAGTTATTGTAAATAGTTGAATCCATGCCGAGGTTTATACGTAGTGTATATTAATATGGCTTTCCATATACGATAAACCAAAGGAGCGTGTACGTATGAGTTCTGCGATGTGGGTTATTGCGAGCGTTCTGGTCGCCGTATTCCTGATCATGATCCCCGTACAGTACCGGTATATTGCAGCGTTAAAGAAAGATCCCCGGAGGCAGGGGGTCGATCAGGAAACGTATTACAACAACATGTCATTTCAAGAGGAACAGCTCCATTACAATACGCAAGGATGGTTTTGGCCTTCCACCATGGTTGCTTCGTGGATTTATAATTGGAGGCATAAAAGCGGAAAAACGACCAAGTAGGCGGCTTTAAACGGATGAAAACGCAAAAATCATCGCCCGAATGAAGGCGATGATTTTTCATGATCCAAGCTATACTCAGCCGCGTCTGGCTAAGGCGTTCATATGTAGGAAAAAGGTATCCTCCAGCGTAGGCGCCTTCTCCACAAATTCGGGACCCGGCTGCTTTTTCCCCATCAGCCTTACTCTCATGTGATGTTCCGTCATTTGAAAATGAATCAGCAGCTCCTGCGGTATCCGCTCGAAGGCTTCCAGATCGATCTCGCCTTCCCAGACGCTGGAGGCCACATTCAGCTTCCACTGGGTCGGTGAACCGATATACCGGATGCGTCCGCGGTGTATCCATATTACGGTATCCGCCGCCTCTTCCCATTCGTTCAGCTCGTGGGCGGCCACGATCACCATTCGGCCCCTGGCGTACTTGGTCAGGTACGTGATAAGGAATTTGCGTTCCTCGGCGTCCATACCGTTTAACGGCTCATCGAGGAATAGAAAAGAAGGAGAAGCCAGCAGCGCCTGCACGACGGCAATGCGCCGCTGCACCCCTTGCGACAAATTCTTGACCTTGCTCTTGCGGAAGGACTCCAGCCGAAAGTCCGCCATCAGCCTGTCAATGGCCTCCGGGTTATAGACGCCCTTTAATTCCGCCATATAGGTCAGCAGCTTGCCGACCTTCATATCTCCATACAGCTCGATATCCGCCGGGACATAACCGATTTGGCTGCGGATTAGCGGCAAATGATCCCCTGCCCTGCGCCCGCTGTACAGGATCTCGCCTGCATCGGGCGCCTGCAGCGTGGTCAGCAGCTCGATTAGGGTGGTTTTTCCGGCGCCGTTCGCCCCGACGATGAGGTTCAGGCCGGATTGAATCTCCGCTTTGTCGATTTCAAGCCGGTACGTACCTGCCTGTCGTTCCAGTCCTTCCAGCCTAATCATTAGCCATTCTCCAGGCTCCGTTCAGCTTCAAGCTGCGTCCGTAGGAAGAGACGAGCAGAATCACTCCGATAACAAGCAAAGCCATGTCCGTCATCATTTTGCCGCTCATCGAAACGCCGTGATCGACGATTTGTCCTTGAATCACGATCCACATGCCGTAGACCAGGACGGCCGAGATCAGTGAGACGACCATGCCTTTGCGAAACAGCATATACATCGCAGCTCCTCCCGTCACCAGCAGAATCCCCATCCACTCCAGGATAAAGGGCCCGAATAAAAAGCGGGAGGTTTCCGCCTGGATGGATCGCAGCCCGAGCGCGAGGGTACTCAGCAAGGCCATTCCAATGACGATACCGGTCACAAGCAGCAGGCGGGTATACAATACAAGGGCTGGCGGGTATGGGGTCAGGGTCTCCACGGCCCGCATCCCTTTATCCCAGGTTCGGCTGCTGAACAGCATCGATACAATCAGCAGCAGCGGGGTAATCAACGGAAAAATGCCGCCGGGCAATCCGGCAAACTGATCCAATGGATACTCCGGATCGATCAGCAGAACCAACATGCAGAATACCGCCCCTGCTGTGAGCAGAATGGATCTTTGATTCAATCGGATCTGGCTCCGAAGAATCTGTTTTAATGAGGGCGGGTCGACCTGCGGATTAAAATCCAGCTTGGGGGACTCGGGCTCAATCCTGAGCTGATTGAACTCTCCCTGAAGAGACGCAATGAGCTGCGCCGTCTCATCCGGTGACGGCGATGGAAGAGCAGCGCGTCTAAGCGGGCCGCGAAGCTCGTCTTCGAGTCTTCTCAATTCATTATCGAATGGATGATCCATGGAGATACACCTCACTTTCTTTTACTTTGCTCTGCGAATCCGGCTCTTCCGACTTGGAGCGGTTCCGTACCTGTTCCTGGGGACTCGTCTCCCGCGTCCTTCGGGACGGATGAACGGGTACCAAATCGGAATGCTCCATGGACAATGTTTTCTTCAGCTTTCTCAAGCCGTTATATAAATGCGTTTTCACCGTACTTAAGGGGAGGTCGACCAGGTCGGCGATTTCCTGCAGCTTCAGATCATGAAAGAATCGAAGAGATATGACTTCCTGTTGTATATCGGGCAGGCTCTCCAGCGATGCTGCAATCTCGAGCGAGGTTTCCTGCCTCTCCACGAGTTCTTCCGCACCAGGTGCAGGGTCGTATGCATCCGGCATCTCCTCACCCGCCAGACCTTCAGACCTGTAGGATGCACTTTTCCAATAATCCTTGCACATATTCAGAGCCACGCGATAGAGCCAGGAGCGAACATGTTCCAGCGTGCCGTGCTGCTTCAGATGCCGAATGAGCCGGATAAACGTTTCCTGAACGATATCCTGGGCTTTTTGCCTGTCGGCCAGCCTCTGGGTCGTATAACTGAGCAGCGGACCATGGTACCTCGTCACCAGCATTTCAAAAGCTTCCTGGTCGCCGGCAGCCATGCGTTCGGACAGCTGCTGATCGGAAATCATGCCTTCCCCCCCTTTCTATGTGCATTCTAATCTTCCCATTATATCTATTTCTCAATTATAACCGACCGTGTGCATGTGCATAGTCGTCATTATTTGACATTCAACATGGCATCCCATTTCTGCTGCCACTCTTTGTACGTAATCGGGCTCTCCGGATTTAAGTACGAATTCCGTTCGGTGCTCGGGAGCATCAGCCCTTGCTGGTAAAAATGAACCAGCAGCTCTTTGACCTGATCCCCTCTGCCTTCTTCCAACGCCCTTCTGACTTGCTGAGCCATACTTATCCCTATTTTGTTTTGAGGATCATCGCCGTCCCCATTCTTGAACAACAGTTGCTGTACCGACCGGAGATTTCCGTAAGCGGATCTCAGCTGTTTATCACTAAGCCCTTTCTCTTCCACATAATACACATACCAGAAAAGACTGCCGATCTTCCCGCGCACATCACGTTCCGGATGTTCAAAATAATAATTAAGCCCATCCTGGTTGCCAAACAGAATCGAGTTCATCCATTCGCCCGACAAGTTTGAGTAGTTATATGTGTACTGGTTCGAGGACAGAATCAGACGATGGTCCACCCGGGGATAATCAAAACCTTGACCTAAATATAAGATCTTGTCGACGTTGCTGTTGAACGCGGGTACCCACTTGGAGAAATAGTCATATTTTCTTTGCATATCCCGCAGCATCAATACGGATGCCTTCTCCATATATGGCGTTGTCACAATGGTAATCGGGAGATCATTCCGGCGGATTTCCTTCCAGAAACGACCTCCGTACAGGGAGATGTTCTGCTCGATCCCCCTATCCTCAAACCGCTGGTAGCCGGGCCTCCGTTCCAGCTCCTGCATCCCCGTATACAAGGGAACCGGATACCCTTCCACCTCCAGCTTCATCTCACCGAAAGAATAACGCATCCGGCCGAATTCCCAGCCCAAATAAACATATTTCGGAGGACGGTCTTCGTTATCACTCTTTAAATATACATGCTGATAACCGGGAAGCGGATACCACGCGATAAAGCCATCCAGTTTAACTTCGGGTCCCACACTGTAAACCGAAAATTCCTCACGGGAGTATCCGGCCATAAAGTCCATGACTTTGCCCCTATATTCCAGCTCGGCTTGAATGTCTCCTCCCTTGGCATCGCCGACCATCCTTACCGATAGCCGATCTCCCTGTCTGCGATAAGGAGCGTCAATACCTTGAAGTTGGACACGCTCAAGCTTGAACATCCGGTTCAGGGTTAATGGAAGCTGCCGCATGCCCGATAATTCGGAGGCGGGTATCGTTAGCTTTGCCATCACGCGAAGTTCATCGTTTGGCAGCCGCTTCAGCTTGATATCATAAGAAGAAACATGATAAAAGGATCCATCTTCAGGATCATCGATATAAGAAACCGTGGGGTCTTCAAGCTTCGCATCAATTTGGGCATATCGTTCCGCCCATAGCGTGCCGTAAGGTACCGCTGCAGCTGCCGTCAATACGACAGCCCCCAGCACCGCGAGCCATCCCGCTTTCAGCAGCATCGTAGGGCGTTTGCGGTTTAACAAGAACAAACACACCGTTAGCAGCAGGAAAGTGAAGGCAAGCACGAACCACCGGGAACTCATTAAATCTTCGCCAAACAGGTCGTACCCCCAATTCTCATATTCAAACCGATTGGATTGAAGGAAGAATTGGTTGAGGTGAAACACTTGGGCCGGCATCCATCTTAATTCGCTGATAATATAAATTTCCATGAAAAACGTTCCGAACATCCATGCACAGAAACCAATCAAATAAACGATCCGATTCGGAATGCTTGCCCCGAGAAGCATGGCGAGCGCGAGTGTCACCATGTAGGAAACCTCATACTGCACAGCAAATTGCACGGTATGCATCATCGCAATATGACCGGCGATTCCTTGGCTAACCGACAGGATATAGAATATAACTGACGTCGACAACGTGAACAGGGAAAAGTACAACAAACTGACCACATATTTCGACGACAACAAGGTAAAGAAAGATACAGGCAAGCTGTGATTCCATTCAAAGGATCGACGGCGGACATCCCGGCGAATGGACAAGATGCCAATTAACATAGCCGGACCCAGGGTCATCGTATGACCCAGCATGTGGAAGGAATAAGCCGCCGTGTACAGATTATGGTTCGGCCCGTTGCCGCTCGCCGCCTGCAGCATCATAATGATGAACAGAATCGCATAGATGATCGGAAGCGAGGCAAACAAAGGATTGCCGAACAAAAGCCGAAGCTCAAGAAGACTGTGCCTCCACCATTTATGCATGGCGATCCCTCCGCAGCAGGCTCAGATACCCATCCTCCAGAGTCGGATCCGCGGGAAACGCCCCTGCAACCGGAGGCGCTTGGCCGATAAACCGGCAGAGAACGCCTTCCGGGACGGTTCGGGTAGACACGACGGACATGGGATCAATCAAGGCAAATTCATCCGGACTCATCACCGCTTCCCATACTTGTCCCTTCCCGCAAGCCTGCAGTTCAGTCAGGCTGCCATTCATGGCCAACCTCCCCTTGTTCATGACCGCGATACGACGACAGTTGCTCTCGATATCGGCGACGATATGGGTGGATAGCAGGACTGTCCGGTCGATGCTAAAGCGGGTTAACACATTCCGGAACCTGACACGCTCCTGGGGATCCAGCCCGGATGTCGGTTCGTCAACGATCAAGATATCAGGCGATCCCAATAATGCTTGGGCAATACCCAACCGCTGCTTCATTCCCCCGGAATAAGTGCGAACTTTTTTATCAGCCTTTCCCTGGAGATTCACCATCTCGAGCAGCCTGGAGATTTCCTTCTGCCTGGCACTCCGTTCCGTGATCCCTTTCATAGCGGCCACATAATCCAGATAATCTCGGCCGGTCAGCTGCGGATAAATGTGAAAATGCTGGGGTAAATACCCGATCATCTGCCGGATCTCCTCCGGCCGTCCAATCGATATCCCGTTCACTCTTACCTGCCCGGAGGTCGGCGTCAATAAGGTTGCCAGAATGCGCATCAGCGTGGTTTTGCCGGCGCCGTTGGGGCCTAGCAGACCCGTCATACCTTTATCCAATTGTAGAGAAACATCCAAGAGCGCCCAAGCGCCCTTGCGATAGGTTTTTGATAGATGCTCAATGGTAATCATTCTAGAATCCTTTCACCATTAACGATTATGGCATAAGCCGCGCGGTTTACGTTACTTGGAACGAACCATCGTCTCAAAAAGTTTGGCATTTCCAATCTTTTGACGCCAATTCATATATAAGGTACAAAAAAGCCCGTGATCCTTAAAGCGGATTGCGGGCATGATCTATATTCACCTAACGTCAGGCTCTTATTCAGTTATTATAACATGCAAAGATGGGGTTCATCCGTAAACCTTCAGGCCGTAAATATTTCATGTCCCGAAAGATTAACGGGATGGATCATTCACAGGCTTATTTCACCGATCATTACCGATGAGCCTCATATTGGTTGGCACGACTGATCGCCTGGATCGATTGGATGTCCTGCGGCGATAACTCTTCTCTTTTTCCCGCCGCCAAGTTATGCCGCAGCTGTTCAAGCGAGCTTGCACCAGGGATGGTGCAGGCAACTGCGGCATGGGCCAAAGCATAACGAATAGCCAGATGGGAAAGATCCGTGTCACCGCCAACCTCTTCAAGCTCCTTGAGTACAGCGAGCAGCTCATTTTTGCTGTAATCCAGATAGCCCTTCTCGGCTTTGGCTTGTCCACGGTCCGTTAAGATGCCGCGGGCAACGGGTCCCCGTGCAATGACGGATATTCCGTTCTCAGCAAGCAGGTCGAGCACCGCTTCCTCCGGTCGCCGGTCCAGAATGCTGTACTGGCTCATGACGCTGACGATATTGGATTTCGCAACATACTCGCGGATGACGTTCGGCCGGATGGACGAAATGCCATAGTATCGAATCCACCCTTCCCGCTTCAGCTCTTCAAAAGCTTCAATCGTCTCGTCAATAGGATCATCTAACGTCCCCCCATGAAGCTGATACAGATCGATATAATCCGTACCCAATCTGCGGAGGCTGTCCTTAACGGCGGATTTGATGTATTCCTTGGAAGGATCCCATACCCAGCCTTCCTGTCCCGGTACACGACGGTTGCCGACTTTGGTAGCGATGATCACATCCTCGCGCCGGCCTTGAACCGCTTGGCCTACCAGTTCCTCGTTACGGCCTTCGTCGTACAGATCCGCTGTGTCCAGAAAATTCACGCCCCGGTCCAGCGCTTCATGGATAAGCTTCACGGCTTGTCCCTCATCCGTACCCAGTGACATACAGCCCAGCCCGATTTCGCTTACATACAATTCCGAAGATCCCAGCTGATTGGTTCTCATGCTTGATCCCCTCCTCTTCCCTATAATGAATAAGGTTCTACTTCTTTACTTACCCTAAAATATCGATCCAGATCTTCACGGCCGTAACCGCAATGAGAAGTGCCAAGGCGTATCGCAGCAGTCGGACATTCATCTTGCGACTGATGATGGCGCCGAAGGGGGCACCCATCAAGCTTCCGGCAACCGCGAACAAGGACGGCCAGATCGGAATGTCGCCAGAGGCGATTTTGCCGACAACGCCCCCGACCGCGGACAGAAAGACGATCGCGAGTGATGATGCGATGGTGATCCGCGTCGGTATCTTAAGGATCGTCAGCATGATGGGGATCAGGATAAAGGCGCCTCCAGCGCCGACAATCCCCGCAATACCGCCAACGATAAAGGCGGCTCCCATTGCAATCCCCGAGTGATAAGTCACCTCGCTAACCGACCTGTTTTCCATGGTTGCCCGGGTCGGCACAATCATCAATAACACGGCGATAACCGCCAGAAAACCGTAGATCACGTTAATCGTACCGCTGGTCATCAGCATCGAGGACAGACTCCCGATCAGACTGCCAACCAAGGTACTGATCCCCATCTGAATGACCAATGGCTTGTGAAAGTACGACTCACCGCCGCGCGAACTCATCCGGTTGGTGATCATGCCTGACAATGAGGCGAAAAATACCTGCAGCATGCTGATGGACGCCACTTCCTTGGAGGTAAAAGCCTCCAGTCCAAACCAGGAAGGAACGTAAAGCAGCAAGGGAAAGTTAATGATCGCTCCGCCAATTCCCAGCAGTCCTGAGAAAAAAGAACCGATGATACCTATAAAGATCATGACTACAAGCTGCACTATCAAGGTGATCGATCTCCAATTCAATTTAATATCGTGACGGCACACATTGCTATTGAATGTGCCCCGTTGTTGATTTATAATAAACCCAAGTATTTATATCGGAAATAAAGGAGGTGTATGGTGACCATGTTGAATAAGCTGAAATTCCTTTTTCAGGACCGTTGCCCTGACTGCGAGCAGAAGCTGATTTCCAGGCAGGAAGACATGGCTACGATCAAGCATTGCCCGGATCACCACTACACCGAAGAAATATATAATCAGCTGGGAGTTACGATTGTCTATCATCCCAGCAAAGATAACAGTTAAACTTGGTTTAAACTCTTATTAGCAATTACGGGCAGAAGTCTTTGCGCTTTATTCCTTTCCCTCTGCCCATTCCCGTCCGGCCAGCCTGACGAGAAGCAGAACCGCGATCTCGGCAATCATCACAACGAGCGAGCATACAAAAATCACAGGGATCATATCGCCTGAATCCAGATTTAAGATGAACGGGTAGGCGATAAGCCATAGCAGCTGCGCTGCCATAAACAAGTGCTCCCGGAAGCTCGCCTTATGATCCAATCCGGATTCGGCGTCTGTGAAATTGGCTTGGATGCCTCGGCAGATTCCGAAAATCAATACCATATGCAAGCAGACTGCAGGCAGTTGAATCAGCAGCCCCTTCACCGATTGCATAGGCACGCTCCCTGTCCCCACCTCAGGAAACCAGAATAATGAAAGAACCGACCAGATCAGCAGCAGCCAGGCTGACAGATGACCTGCCCTAAAATATCCGTTTAATGCCTGAAGCCGCCATAATCCCGAAGCCATCAGCAGGTATCCCAGCATGTCCGGCAATACATCCACAAATTCGATCTTAAGGTCGACCAGTACAAAGAGCAGCCCCCACACGATGCGATAACAAGCGCTCCTCATGACCCCTTCCTGCTTTCCCGGACAAATTTCGCCATTTCTTGTTCCGTCGGACTTGGTTGATAAGGAATCAGCGTGTCTTCATACCATCTCCGCCCGCGTTCCTCTATAAAGGTGCTTCTCAATATCAACTGATATACCTGCATACTCTTCTTAAGCGATGGCATATCAAATTGATGGCTGATTCTAATGGAATCCCCTTTATTAATCTTAAGTGGAAGCTGAATCTCGTCGATAGGTTCACCTCTTAACTCGATGTGCGCTTCCGAAGGCTGCGACTGGTAACTAGTACCCGGTATTAGTCCGGAAATGTCGGCATGGATTCGAAGATCCCCCTCTTCTGCGATATCCAGCAATTTAGAAGAGAACGCCGTTAACTGAAGGTTCCGCTTCACGACGGCAGATTCGTAGCCCGAGTTATCGGAAGAGGATCCGCCGGACGTCCACGATACCGGATGTTGTTCTTCCTGATCATATACGCCAGGCCATATGTAAATCTCCCCGATATCCACTTGTTCCGAGGTTCCATCGGAATATAGGGCGGTAATCTCTCGAACGAGAACCGGTTCCTTAAGCTGCTCTACTTCTGGGGCTTCTTCCTCAGGAGCGGGTTTATTCAAGTTCACCATCATTTTGCCTAAGTATTGCCTCTGATACTCTGCATATTTGGGGTATGGCGTTACGATCTGTTCGGGATAACCTTCGATCCGGATGGAGCTTAACGTCTTGTCTGATCGTTTGTCCTCTACATAATACAAGTCAAATACGCTGCCTCCCCCTTCCCTCGTCTCCACATGATGCTCAAGGAATACGGTTCTTCCCAGTTGGTTGGCTTCATAATACCAGACATTCCCGACCCAGCTGCAGGCTACGAACAGGATGGCGAGAACATAATACCATTTCTTGCTCATGGCCCCTCCTTATGTATCATGCGATTGTTCCATATTATTTAACTATATTAACACGTAAATAGATGAAGAGGGTTTGATCAGCGTTAATTTTCATATGCTTCTGGCGGAGAAAGCCCATGAATTTGAAATAAGGTTACGCCATCATGGACAGACTAGTTGAAGCCACCCTAAAATCAAGGAAGGTGTTCATGATGAATCCATCGATCGAAGAGGTCACCCATTGGCTTCAATCCAAAAGCAATCACACTCTGCACATATCCAAGCAAGAAGAGAAGGATCAGGATCAGATTAAAATACAGCTGGAGCGTTTTGAACACCAGCAGCATCAAGAGCAGTCCATCGACGGTTATGGAGACCGCCATGCGCTCCTGCTGCACGGCCCCGGCGTTGTCATCACGGCCGGCCATGAAGCGCCCCTGCCAAGTGATGCCTTCGTCATTGGACTGGACGGGTTAACGGCTGCGGACATCCAGGACCATCAAGTGGTGCTCACTACGGATCGGAGTACCTATTCCATCACGACAACCTAAGGAGCAGCCGGAATGAAACAGCAAGAACCGCCAGAGTTGTTGAGCTCTGACGGTTCTTTTGGCTTTATTCGCTTATGCTGAATCTTTATTATACATAACGCTTGCGCTCGGGGCGCGTTTGGCCCCCCTTGGCATGAGTCAACAGCTTACACTCGCTCGAATCTCCACATGAAGCTCTGGAAATCGCCATGCATCGCGGGAATGGCCAATCCGGCGTTCATCAGTCGGTCCCCGCCGTAGATGTTCCCATCCTCCACGCACCGATAATCCCCTTCCGGATCCAGCCCTGCCGTGCGCAGCCACACAATCGGCTCATTCGCCTCGCTTAAGATGCGGAAGTAATACAGCACCGCTTCCGAGCGATCCTCGGAGACGATGGTCCAGGCTGCTTCGTTCCCTTCGAACGGATTCCGAAGGCGATAGAAATCCCCGAACTGCACCAGATGCCGAATCTCCTTGTACAGTTTCACCTGCTCGCGGACCTCTTCCTTTTCCTGCTCACTGAAGGCCGTCAGGTCAAGCTCATATCCGAAATTGCCCGACATCGCTGCATGGCCTCTCGTACGCAGCGAAGTATTCCGAAACACCTGATGATTCGGAACGGCGGACACATGGGCTCCCATGGAGCTTAGAGGATACACAAGGCTCGTTCCGTATTGAATCTTCAATCGGCTGACGGCATCGGAGTTATCGCTTGTCCACGTCTGCGGCATGTAATACAGCATCCCCGGATCATAACGTCCGCCGCCGCCGGAGCAGCTCTCAAACAAAATATGCGGGAACTCGGTCGTCAGCTGCTCCATCACCCGATACAACCCCAGCATATAACGATGGGCCGTTTCCCGCTGGCGCTCAGGCGGCAGCGCAGCCGATCCGATTTCCGTCATATTCCGGTTCATGTCCCACTTCACATAGGTGATCGGCGCACTTTGCAGGATGCTCCGAAGCATATCGGCCACCGCATCGCCTACTTCCTCACGGGAGAAGTCCAGGATCAGCTGCTGTCTTCCTTCCGTTCGCCGGCGTCCCTCCACATGCAGGCACCAGTCCGGATGCTGACGGTACAGATCGCTATCCGGCGAAATCATCTCCGGCTCAAACCACAAGCCGAACTGCATATCCAGATTGCGGACCCGCTTCACGAGATCCTCCAGGCCCTCCGGCAGCTTGTTCTTGTCAACGACCCAATCCCCAAGGGAAGTCGTATCATCATTTCGCTTGCCGAACCATCCGTCATCCAGCACGAACAGCTCGATACCGAGATCCCTTCCGGCGCTGGCGATCTGCTCGATTTTATCCGCATTAAAGTTAAAGTAGGTCGCTTCCCAGTTGTTAACCAGCACCGGGCGCGTGGCATCCCGGAATTGCCCCCGGCTCAGCCTTGTACGGTACATCTTATGATAGCGTCTGGACATGCCGCCGAGGCCCTCCGCCGAGAAGACCATTACCGCTTCCGGCGTCTGGAACGATTGTCCCGGCTCCAGCAGCCAGGAAAAATCGAATGGATTCAATCCCATCGTGACCCGGGCTGTTTCGTATTGATCCACCTCAACCTGCGCGGAGAAGCTGCCGCTGTATACAAGGCTGAAGCCGTACACCTCACCGTGCTCTTCGCCGGCGCCTTCGGACAGCAGCGCAAGGAACGGATTATGGTTATGGCTGCTTGAACCCCTGCGGCTCTCAATTCCCTGCATGCCGGGAGATAATCTCCTGCGCTGCACATGGCGCTCTCTCGCCCATGCCCCATGAAGATGCAAAAGATCATAACGGCTATGATTCATATCCACGCTGGCGCTCATGGCCCGTAGCAGGGTGATGTTCTCCTTACTGTCATTACGGAAGGACACGGAACGCGTGATGGCGTCGAACGCATTCATGACCGTATAAGACAAATAAATCGTCAAGCCGCTTGCCCGATCAAGCAGTTCCAGCTCCAGCGTATCCGCCTCGGCATCCTGTTCCGTATATACGGCAGGCAAGCCTTCCAGCTTCGGTTTGCCGCTGTATATCCGGTGACGGACATATTCCGCTTCGGTGACCGTAGTCCCGTTAGCCAGCTGTACCCTGATATGCAGGCTGCCGGAAATCGCCGCTGCCGTAGCCCGGATATTCCTGAGGCAAGCTGTCCAGGGAAAAGGAAGCATCCTCGCGAAACGGCGTTGGCGAAAAGGATGCTCTTCCCCGGCGTTCCAGCAAATTGCCGACGCGGTTATCGCGAATCCGGCGCCCCCAATAGGCATGCGCCGGATAAACGCCCCGCACAAGCTCAATCACGTAACTTGACCGATCGCTTTGGAGATGGAACACTCCCAGATCTTCATGAAAATGTATACTCACTGCTTTTTGCCCCCTAACAAGGTCCGAGTTAAATCTCCATGGTCCTTCTTAAGACCTTACGGCGGCCGTCCTTTCCAGAATCATGACGTCCCTTCCCGGAATCGTGACATGGCCTGAAATCTGCCGGCTGCCCAGGAGATCGAATTGATTGGCAGAACCTGCATCAAACGTCATCTCTTCGGCATTGTGGTTCATGATGAACAAGTAGGAGTTCCCATCCTTCACCCGCTCTACCACCTCTACTCCGGCTGGTGTTTCCAGCAGCGGCTTCACGCCCTGTTCTTCGCACAGATTGGCGAGAAATCCCTGCAGGAACTGCGAATCCGGACTGCTCGCCACATAATAGGCCTGACCTTCGCCAAAGACATTCTTCGTGAGAACAGGCGTGCCTTTATAGAAGTCCGATCCGTACTCCGCCAGAACCTCCGCTGTCTCCGCATGGATGACGTCACACAAAATTCCACATGGATAACTTCCACGCAGCGACCCCCAATCCTGCTTCATGTTGATCTGATTTTGCTGCCCGGGAAGCAGGGCATCGATCTCCTCGGCCCAGATGCCAGTCACCTTGCGCAGCTCGCCGGGATGACCTCCCAGGGTCACCAGATCGTTCTCATTGACGATGCCGCTGAAGAAGGTCGTCACAAAGGTTCCGCCCCTGGACACAAACCGCTCCACGCGCTGGGCAACGCCAGGCTTAACCATATACATCACCGGGGCAATGACCACATCGTACTTGCTCAGGTCCTCCTCAACGCTGATGATATCCGTCTGGATATTCAGCTGGTACAGCGCATCATAATACTTATGAACCTCATCCACGTAGTTCAGCGCTTTGGAAGGTCCGCTTGACAGCTCCAGCGCCCAACGATTCTCCCAATCATACATAATCGCTACCTTGGCGTCTGAACGGGAGTCGAGCAGCTTGTCTCCGAGCTGCTGCAGCTCTTGCCCCAGCTCCGCACATTCCCGGAAGACCCGGGTATGCTCATGTCCGACGTGCTCGATCAATGCGCCATGGAATTTCTCGCATGCCCCGACGGAACGGCGGAGCTGGAAGAACATGACCGTATCCGCGCCATGCGCTACGGCCTGATAACTCCACAGCCTCATTACGCCGGGACGCTTAGCGGAATTGTAGGGCGACCAGTTCTGAACGCTCGGAGTCTGCTCCATCAGCATGAACGGCTGTCCGCTTTTCAGCCCGCGCATCAGATTATGCGCCATCGCCGTAAAGCTTTCCGGCGTATCGATCGCGGGATAATTGTCCCAGGATACCACATCCATGTACTTCGCCCATTCGAAGTAATCCAGCTCAGGATAAAAACCCATCAGATTAGTCGTGACCGGAATATCCGGCGTAATTTTCTTCAGCTCATCTCGTTCCAGTCGGTAACATTGCAGCAGGCTGTCGGACTGGAAACGGCGGTAATCCAGCGATATCCCTTGGAAGAAGGTTCGGTTTCCGGCGAATTCCTCGCTGAGCGCATTCGGTACCACAATCTCGTCCCACTCGTAAAAGGTATGGCCCCAGAAGCCGGTGTTCCATGCGGCATTCAGCTTGTCGAGCGACCCGTAGCGCTCTTTCAGCCAGACGCGGAACTGCAACTCGCAGTTGTCGCAATAACAATACCCGCCGTACTCATTCGAGACGTGCCAGATGACCAGTGCCGGATGATCTTTGTAACGCTCAGCCAGCTTACGCGCCATCAGCACCGAATATTTGCGATATGTCGGGCTGTTCGGACATGAATTATGGCGACCGCCGAATTTGCGTTTGCGCCCGTCGTAGTCAACACGCAGGATGTCCGGGTATTTCTTGGCCATCCAGGCCGGATGCGCCCCCGTGCTTGTTGCCAAGCAGACATGAACCTGCTCCTCTGCCAAGCGGTCCATAATTTCGTCAAGCCACGTGAAATCATAGCTGTCCTCATCGCGCTGCGTTTTAGCCCAGGAGAATACATTGAGGGTCGCCACGTCAACACCGGCCAGCTCGAACATCCGCAGGTCCTCTTCCATCGTTGCCTTATCCCATTGCTCGGGATTATAGTCCCCGCCATACCATATCTTGGGTAAACGTTGATTAATCATCAAATTGCCTCCTTCATCGTTCTTCTAGCTAGGAAAATCGTAACGATCGACGTATTTTGAATCTTAAAGAAAAGAGGCACCATCCCAAGTCTTGTCGGACAGGGATCATACCTCTTATGATGATTCGCTAACTTGGATTAGAGTGCTGCTCCTTACTTTTTCAGACTATCCCAGGATGTCTGCATATCCTCAAGCATCTTGTTCGCATCGGATTTGCCGGCGAAGAAGGCCTGCATTGCACCGGAGAATTCCTGTGCTACACCGTCAGGGAACTTCGCGGATTGTCTTGGCAGTACTTTTCCAGCCTGCACATACTCCCACACAGCCGAGCCCAGGTCACCCATATCCTCAGGCGTTGCTTCGATAGTCTTCAAGGCCGGAATGAATTTGAATTTTTTGACGATGTACTCTTTACCGATATCGGATGTGACAAACCAGTTCAGGAAAATCTTCGCTTCTTCCTTCGACGCGGAATCCTTGTTGATGACCAGGTTCGCAGGTACGCCTACGTTCAGCTTGTCATTCAGCTCCGCATTGTCGCCAAGCGGCATCGGCAGGTAGCCAAGATTCAGGTCCGGATTGATGGCATCAATCTCGGTTTGGGCCCAGTTGCCGTTCTGCATCATGGCTGTTTTGCCGGTAGCCAGCAGGGAAATGGCCGTATTGTAATCGGTGGTCAGCGGGTTTTTGTTCCCGTGATCCAATGTCAGCTGCATCAGCTTGGCCCACTCTTCGAACTTCGCATTGCCCGCGAATTTTTGCGTGCCGTCGTTCAAGCCCTGGATAAAGGCATTCGGATCATCCTGCTGGGCAAACGCCGGGTTAATGCCTTGGTTACCGATCAACCACCATTCCTGGTAAGCGTTCGCAAATGGAGTGATGCCTGCCGCTTCCAGCTTCTTCGCAGCATCTTCCAGTTGGGCATAGGTTTTAGGAAGCTCGGTAATGCCCGCTTGCGCAAATAAATCTTTATTGTAGATGTAACCCCATCCTTCAAGGTTCATCGGCATGCCATATACTTTACCGTCTTTGGTCATCGGCTCTTTCGCCATGGGCACCAGATCGTTCACCCAAGGCTGATCGGATAGATCCTCCAGGCGATCAATCCACATCTCCATCTCGGCGTCGCCGCCATTGGAGAAAATATCAGGCGCATCGTTGGATGCAAATTTCGTTTTCAGAGCAGCACCATAGTCTGCACCGCCGCCCACGGTTTGAATATCAAGCTTGATGTTCGGATGTTCCTTCTCGAATTCAACCTTGAGTTCATTCAGGCCGTCCACGATCTCGGTTTTGAATTGGAAAATCTTAACCGTCTTCACTTCGCCGGAAGCTCCATCCGAGCTTCCGCCTTGGCCCCCCTCCGACTTGCCGCCGCAGGCCGCAAGCAGCAGCGAGAAAGCCAGCAGCATTACGAGTGATAATTTCATTTTGTTCATCTTTACTACCCCCTAATATTGTTTATATATAAAGATGGAATAACCGATTTGGGTGAAGCCAGGCTGCCTTACCCCTTAACGGAGCCGGCAGCGACGCCTTCAACAATGTATTTCTGTAATGACAGGAAGAAGATGATGATCGGCGTAATGCCAAGCACGAGGGCCGGCAGCGCCATATCCCACTGCTTCGAATACTGCCCGAAGAAGGCAAATGTCGCAAGCGGAATCGTCCGCAGTTCCGGACTTTGCAGAATCAAGGACGGCAGCAGGTAATCGTTCCATACCCACAGACAGTTCAAGATGATGACCGTCACCATCATAGGTTTCAGCATCGGCAAAACGATACGGGCAAATACTCTGAACGGAGAAGCTCCGTCAACCGTGGCGGCCTCCTCGATTTCAAGCGGAATGCCTTTCACGAATCCGTGGAACAGGAAGACCGACAACGGGATGCCGAGCCCCAGATAACTGAGAATCAAACCTACGATACTGTTGTTAACGCCCAGGAAGTTAATGACCTGCAGCAATGGAATCATAATGGATTGAAATGGAATGACCATGGCCGATACGAACAGCATGAACACGATTTGATTGAATCTCGTATTGGACCGAACCATTCGGTAAGCCGCCATCGCACTCAGCATGGCGATGATTAGATTACTGATGATCGTAATGATGACGGAATTCGTGAAGGCTTCCGGGAAGCGGGTCATTTCCCAAGCCTTGCTGTAGTTGTCAAAATGAAAGGCGGTTGGCCAGTTGGCCGCGTCGACCATAATATCGCCCAGCGATTTGACCGAGTTCACCAGCAGGAAGTAAAACGGCGCCAGGAAGATCAGCGCAATAATGACCATCACAATCTGCAATACGATCGTGGAAGCCGACATAGGAGGTTTCTTCGATCTCATTTAAGCTTCAACCTCCTTCTGCTTCGTTAATCGGACTTGAATGAGCGTGATGACGGCAACGACCAGGAAGAAGATCAGAGACTTGGCCGTCCCGAGTCCATACCGGTTGTTCAGGAATGCCTCATTGTACACGTTCATGGCCAGTGACTCTGTGGAGCGGTATGGCCCGCCCTTGGTCAGCGACAGGTTCAGGTCGAACATTTTGAAGGACCAGGATATCGCCAGGAATAAACATACGGTGACCGCCGGCATGATAAGCGGAACGATGATGCTCTTGAGCACTTGAAACCGGTTCGCTCCATCAATCTCGGCAGCTTCCATGACTTCCTTGGACACATTCGTAATGGACGCGATGTAGATGACCATCAGATAGCCTGACGATTGCCATACAAAGACCATGACAATGCCCCAGAAGCCGGTCACTTCGTCTCCCAGCCACGGAAGATTAAAGAACGGAATCCCCGTAGCCTCGCCAACGGTGGCAAAGCCCTTTATGAAGATAAACTGCCAGATGAAGCCAAGCAGCAATCCGCCGATCACGTTCGGCATGAAGAAGATCGTCCGCAGCCAGTTGCGCGCCCTAATATTTTTCGTTAAGAAGTAGGCCAGGAAAAAACCGACCAGATTCGTTAAAAGCACGCCCACGACCGTAAACTTGGTGGTAAACCAGAAGGACTGTGCGAATGCGCTGTCATTTGTGAAAATCTGTTTGAAATTGTCCAGCCCGACCCATTCGACATTCCCCGAGACACCATTCCAGTTGGTAAACGAGTAATACATCCCCATCACAAATGGGATAATGATCGTAATGCCGAAAAACAGCAGCGCGGGTCCGATATAAACCAACTGCTGCGTCAAGGCAGCCGTTCTCTTGCTGTTCATGTAAATCCCCCTCCGCTTGTCCTATCGTTTCTCTATCCATTTCTCTATGATTTAATTATGCTAAGATGTAGACCTTGGGACTACCACAGGATGTGAACTAAATGGTATAGAAAATTGATCGGCGGTGAATTTATTGAACTGGAATCGGAACAGCATTCGCACCAAATTGATTACTTTCATGATCATGGCTACCATCATTCCGACCACCATCTCCATGATCATCAGCTATGTCATGACAACCAACTCGCTCAAGGAACGGGCCGTTGTTGAGAATATGAACCTTCTCTATCAGGGACGGTTGAATTTGGAGAGCTATTTGGAAGACATGAACCGTAATTCCCTTACGGTTTATTCGGATCCGGATTTTTTCCGCAGTCTCTATTATGGTCATGAGAACATCAATGCCAGCGGCAGGCAGTCCGCCACGCTGCAGTCCATTCAAAAAGCCATCAGCGGCTCCAGACAGGTCTATCTTTATGTCGACGGCAAAAGAGAGGCCACATTGTTCGCCCAGGATATCGCCAGAAAAACAAGTGACGTCAACCTCTATCCCGAAATTCCCGATCTTAGCAACGATACGGTGGTCTTGCAGCCGCCCCATCCCCTGCACACGTATGGCTTTCAGTTAGCTTATCCCTACGAGGCCGATAAACAAGTATTCACGATGTACCGGGTCATAGAACGCGTCCCTTCTACCGAGCGATTAGGCATTCTCGCCATCGATCTGGATATGAACTTCCTGAGCCGGATCAGCAATCAGCTGTTCCAGCCCGAACATGAGCAGCTTTATATTACGAATGAAGCCGGCTATATCATGTATGCCGGCCATGACGAGAGGCTTGGACAGCAGATTCAAACGGAATGGTACGACACCATCAAGCAGTCCGGCAAGAAGGAAGGCCATTTTGAGTATAACAACAAAATCTATCTGTATAACAATATCAAGACGTCGATCAGCGACTGGACGATGATTAAGGAGATTCCTTCCTCCTATATTCTGAGCAGCGCGGACAAAGCAGCCTTCGTCAATATTTTGCTGATCGGCGTATCCCTTATTCTCATCATCGCTGCCACGATCTGGATTTCGGTCTATGTTACGGCGCCGATCCGGGAATTGGTGGGCCTTATGAGCCAAGTCAAAAGCGGACGAATGAGCGTGGATATCTCCTCTAACCGCAAAGACGAAATCGGAACCCTCCACCGCAGGTTCGGCAGCATGATGGATACGATCAACAACCTCATCTTGCAGGAATACAAGCTGAAGCTGGCGAACCGGACCAACCAGCTCCGGGCGCTGCAGGCTCAGGTGAACCCGCATTTTATGAACAATGCGCTGCAAACCATCGGCACCCTTGCGCTTGAGCATGGCATGAAGAGGATTTACTCCCTGATCTCCGCTCTTGCCCGGATGATGAGATACAGCATGTACAATACGGACAAGCCGGTCACGCTGGCCACGGAGCTCGATCATATCAAGGATTACGCGGAGCTGCAGAAGGAACGATTTGAGAATCAGTTCGACTTCCGTTACGATGTGGATGAGTCGACTTTGCAGGTGTTGATCCCGAAAATGCTGGTTCAGCCGCTGATCGAGAACTTTTTCAAGCATGGCATGAACCCCTTGGCGGAAAACAATTACATCGCGTTAAAAAGTAAGCGCCTGTCGGCCTCCATCGTGCAGATCACGGTTGAGGACAACGGAAATGGAATGCAGGATGAGCCGTTTCAAACCCTGCAGGAGCAATTGCTTCGGATGGAAGAGATGGATCTGGAACAGCTTCAGGTTCATTCCGAAATGGAAACGGAAGACAGCAGCGGGATCGGACTCATCAACATCATGACAAGGCTGAGACTGTATTATCGCGGAAAATCCAAGTTCAGCATCGAAAACAACAAGCCGCATGGCTTTCGAGTTGTACTGACTATAAATGTGGAAGGTGAAACGGATGAAGGCATTGATCGTGGATGACGAGTCTCGCGTGCGTAAAGCCATACGACTGCTGGTCCAATGGGAGACGCACGGGATTACCGATATTGAGGAAGCCGCCAATGGCCTTGAGGCGATGGAGCTGATTCCGGCGTTCCGACCGAGCCTCGTGCTCATGGATATGCTGATGCCGCTCAAAAACGGCGTGGATCTCATGGAATGGATTCATAAAAATTACCCGGATATTAAATTCATTGTTATCAGCGGGCATGACGACTTCGAATTCGTACGCAACACCATCTGGTACAGCGGCACGGATTATATCCTGAAGCCCATAGAGGAAGCCGTTATCAACCAAGCGGTAGCCAAGGCGACTGCCGCCTGGAAAGCCGAGGAACGGGAGCGCCTTGCGGCGCGGCAGCAGCATGTTCAGGTGAACGAGTACCGGCCGGTCTATTCCGAGAAGCTGTTATCCAGCCTTATCGATGACAAAAGCGCCCATTCCCAGGTGGTCCATCGCCTCAAGGATGAAGGCATCGTACCGGAGCATGCGCAGACGATACGTCTGGCCGTCATGCAAATGGACAAGTCTGACCACGCGCTTTATAGCCGCTTTGGCCATCATCAGGACTTGCTTATGTTTGCCCTGCTCAATATTTGCAATGAATTTCTGCAAAAGGACCGGATCGGGATCGCTTTCCGTCACTTTGGTTCACCTCACCAGCTGGTTATTTTGCTGTGGGATCAGCTTGCCACACTTGCCACGCTGCTACAAGAGATCAATAACGGGATGCACCGCACCTTGTCGCGCCACATGCATTTTGGCGTGAGTCCCGACGGTCAATACCCGGCAGACATTCCGGAATTGTATGCCCGAAGCTCGTCCGCCCTGCATCAGCGCGATTTAACGGTGCTTAATCACTTTATCCATGATACAGAGGAGCAGCGCCGATCGGGGGTTGACCATCATAGAGGCTTGCAGTTCAGCGGATTTGAGGATACCTGGAAGCTCGCCATACTTAGCGGCCAGCCCGCTCCCATAACCGAAGCCGTAGAGTCATTCATCGCAGCTATTCGGAAAAGCGGCGTTCTCACGCCGGAACTTCTGGAGCGTTGGGACCGCGATATCGAAAGATTCGCCAATCACGTCATTCATGAAACGGCTAACCCGTCGTCTGAAGCTTTGTTGAAATTGTACAAAGAGGAAAGCGCCACCATCGAGCGGCCAAGCCCCGACAAGTATGTGTGCTCGCTGTCCGAGTGGCAGCAGTATTGGATTGAATTAATGAGCCTGCTGGCCTCGGCTGTCCAGTCTCAGAAGCAAACGGGTCAGGACCTGATCCATGACATTACGGCGTTTATCGAGCAAAATTATCAGAACGATGTCTCGCTGTATGATATTGCAAATCGATTTCACGTAAGCCGTGAGTACATTTCCCGCAAATTCAAGCAAAGGCACGGCATTAACATCCCGGAACATCTGAACCGCATCCGCATCTCCAAGGCCAAAATCCTGCTGCAAAACCCGGGCTTGAAAATGGCAGCGATTTCCGAAATGATCGGCTTCAAGAACGAGAAATATTTCAGTCTTGTCTTTAAGAAGCAAGAGGGCATTTCGCCGAAGGAATTCCGCAAGCTGCATGAGCAGGAAGCGTAGACTGGGCAGCGGTTTGCCGCTAAAGGCAAGCAGTCTGAGTTGGGCATATAAAATAAAGCAGAGAGAGCATGGGAATCCCCCGCTTTCTCTGCTTTTTTATGTGAACCCTTAGATTAATGCCTTCGCAGAAACTTCATGCACTCCTTCTACCCCTGCTGCTTCTCCAAGATCATGACTCCGCGTGCCGGCACTTCGCAGGAATCTCGATGCTCCTCTCCTGTCAGCAGGTCAACGTAGGTCTCCCCTGCCAATGGCACGAGTTTGCTCTCCGGCATGTGATTAAGTACAAAGGTGAACTCCACGCCCTCCTTCACGCGTTTTGTCACCTCAACGCCTTCCGGAGCCTTCAGGACGGGCTCAATGCCATGGTCATTGCATATCGTTTGCATCAGGTCCTTCAGGAATTGAGGCTCCGGACTTGTGGCCACATACCATGCCTTCCCCTGCCCGAAGGAATTCACGGTTAACGATGGCATCCCCTGATAGTAATCGGAGCCGTATTCGGCAACGACTTCCGCTCCTTCAGCATGGATCACGTCGCATAGAATGCCGCAGTCGTAGGTGCCCTCCAGTTGTCCCTTCCGGCCTCGCAGCACCATCTGATTCTGCTGGCCCGGAAGCAGCGCATCAATCTCCTCGGCCCAAACTCCCATCACCTTGCGCAGCTCGCCCGGATAACCGCCCAGCGTCACCAGATCATTCTCGTTCACGATCCCGCTGAAGAAGGTCGTCACAAAGGTTCCGCCTTGCGACACAAAGGCCTCCACGCGCTCTGCAAATCCCTGCTTTGCCATATACATCACAGGTGCGATGACAACGTCATACTTCCGGAAGTCCTCTTCCACGCTGATCATATCGGTCTGAATATGCAGCTGGTGCAGAGCATCATAATATTTATGGACCTCATTCACGTAATTAAGGGCAACGGTCGGACCGCTCGACAGGTCAATGCCCCATCGATTCTCCCAGTCGTAGATGATCGCGACTTTGGCGTCGGAACGGGCATCCAGGATTCGGTCCCCCAGCTGCTGCAGCTCCTTGCCCAGCTCCGCGCACTCGCGGAATACGCGGGTATGTTCATGCCCTACATGTTCGATGACCGCTCCGTGATATTTCTCGCAGGCTCCGATCGAACGGCGCAGCTGGAAGAACATCACCGTATCCGCGCCATGGGCGACCGCTTGGTAGCTCCACAACCGCATGACCCCAGGTCGCTTGGCCGAGTTGTACGGCTGCCAGTTCTGGACGCTCGGCGTCTGCTCCATGAGCATAAAAGGCTGTCCTCCCTTAAGTCCCCGCATCAAGGCATGCGCCATGGCCGTATAGCTGTATGGCGTATCCAGAGACGGGTAGTTGTCCCAGGATACAACATCCATCTCTTTGGCCCATTTGAAGTAATCCAGCTCGGGATAGAAGCCCATCAGATTCGTGGTCACCGGAATATCTGGTGTGATTCGCTTCAATTCATCCCGCTCCAGCTTATAGCAGTCCAGCAGGCTGTCCGACTGGAAACGGCGGTAATCCAGGGATATGCCTTGAAAATTGGTCCGATTACCGGACCACTCCTCGCTTAATGCGTTAGGTACGACAATGTCTTCCCAGTCGTAGAAGGTATGTCCCCAGAAGCGGGTATTCCATGCCTTGTTCACGGCATCCAGCGTGCCGTAGCGCTGCTCGAGCCAAGTCCGGAATGCCGCGGCGCAATTATCGCAGTAACAGTATCCGCCGTATTCGTTCGATACGTGCCAGATCAGGACGGCAGGATGATCCTTATAACGTTCCGCCAGCTTGCCGGCCATGATTTTGGCGTATTTACGGTAAGTGGGGCTGTTTGGGCAGGAGTTATGGCGACCTCCGAATTTGCGTTTACGTCCCTCGTAGTCGACGCGCAGCACATCCGGGTATTTACGGGCCATCCAAGCCGGATGGGCCCCTGTGCTGGTTGCCAGACAGATATATACCCCGTTCCGGTACAGCCGTTCGATCGTCTCGTCCAGCCAGGCAAAATCGTACGTATCCTCATTCGGCTGACTCAAAGCCCAGGAGAATACATTGATGGTGGCCACATCGATGCCCGCCAGCTTAAACATGCGGTCATCTTCCTTCCACGCTTCTGCATCCCATTGCTCGGGGTTATAATCGCCGCCATACCACATTTTGGGTAACTTTTCGTTAATCATTTAGGGTTCAGCTCCTTTAGCTTCTTAATTCCGAATCCAGTTCGCCATCAACAAAGCGTTCTACGTTGTACGATCAATCGTGTTCGCGGCTGCCTTCGGAAGTCGCTGGCTTGATCAGGTATATCGCCCCGCTGACCGTTTCAAATGAGCCCTGCTCATCCATCGTCACCGCACTTCCGTCTTCCCTTTTAACGGCGAGAGGCACGGAACAGCTAATTCTACAGACTCGGCCATGCGTAGAGATTACGCGCGCAGACGTTAGGATGCCTTTGCTCCATTCCATGTCCACAATAAACCCGCCGCGAGCCTTTAATCCTCTTGCGGCTCCTGCTGCCCACGCTTTCGGCAGCGCCGGCAGCAGCTGAATAGCACCCAAGTGGCTCTGGAGCAGCATTTCCACAAGTCCGGCCGTACCTCCAAAATTCGCATCGATCTGGAAGGGAGGATGGTCCCCAAGCAGATTAGGATGCATGGAACGGGAAATCAGCGTCCGGACATAATCATACGCCTTGTCCGGCTGCTGTAGCCGGGCAAACAGGTTGATCAGCCATACGCAGCTCCACCCCGTATGCCCTCCTCCATGGTCGATCCGCGACATCAGCGTACGATAAGCGGCTTCCGCAAGCTGCGGCGTATCCTGAAGGGTAATGTCGGAGCCGGGGTACAGCCCATACAAATGCGATACGTGCCGATGTCCGGGCTCCGCTTCCGGGTAAGGCTCGCTCCATTCCATGAGTTTGCCCTCGGCATCAATGGCGTAAGGCAGCAGCCTCGCTGCCGCTGCCCTCCACTCCTCCCGCAGCTCAGCATCCTGGTCCAGCAGCTGCGATGCTTCAATACAATTCTGGAATATATCCCGGATGATGGCCATGTCCATAGTGGAGCCTGCCGACACGCTGCAAGGCAGGCCTTCCGCGGTAAGGAACTGATTCTCGGGCGATGTCGACGGGCTGGTCACGAGATGCCCTTTCCCGTCTTCAATAAGCCAATCCAGGCAAAACAATGCCGCATCCCTCATCAGCGGATAAGCCGTTTCTCGCAAGTATTCAAGATTCGGCTGGAATTGGTAATACTCCCATAGATGCCGGCACAGCCATGCGCCGCCCATTGGCCAGAAAGCCCACATGGCCCTGCCATCGCTCGGGCTGGCCATTCGCCACAGATCCACGTTATGGTGGGCAACCCATCCACGGGCGCCGTAATGAATTTTCGCCGTCCGGGCACCGCTTACGCTAAGCTCCCGGATCATCTGGATCAGCGGCTCATGACACTCGCTCAGATGCGTCGTCTCTGCGGGCCAGTAGTTCATCTCCGTATTGATATTCGTTGTATAATCGCTGTTCCATGGCGGCTGTACATGCGGATTCCATATGCCCTGCAGATGTGCTGGCTGTGTACCTGGCCGAGAGCTGGCAATGAGCAAATACCTTCCGAATTGAAACATCAGCGCCTCTAGAGCAGCATCCTCCCGTCCTTCCCGGTACGCTTCCATCCGCTCATCGGTGGCTAAAGCTTCTATGGAACGTCCATTCTCTGAACGGCCAAGCTGAAGGTCCACGCGTCTGAACAAGGCTTGATGGTCTTGGACATGCCGTGAGCGCAATTCTTCAAAGCCACGCCCCATCGCGTCCTGAAGCCTTCTCCTGCATATACCGGACGGATCGGTTCCTCCAGAACCCGGAGAGCGATCGAAGCCTTCAAAATTCGTGGCAGCCGCAATCAGCAGCGTGACCGAGCCTGCGCCGTGAATACGTATACCGCTGTCATCCACCGTAACCTGCCCGCTATCCGTTAAGGCCAGCAGCCTCATTTCATACCGTATGCCAAGCCCGTCTTCATAGAGCACCGCCCCGGGGTGATCACCTCTGTAATTCTCAGCGATATGGGTGGGAGCGTGTCCGTACAACACCAAGGATCCGTCTTCTGCGCTGCAGGTACCATGCTGCAGCGGTGAACGAAGCCCGATCTCCAATTGGATGGTTCCAGCGTTCGTGGTCGTATAACGAATAACCGCTACCTGATCAGGCGCACTGATGAATACTTCCCTACTGAAGCGACCATCTGAGCCACCGGCTCGAAAGTGAGTGGATGCAATTCCTGTATCCAAATCCAGTTCGCGCCTATAGTCCGTCCAATCATCCCCAACACCGCTCTGTCTGATAACCAAATCTCCTAAAGGTAAAAAGGACTCCGTGCTTCTGCCGACCATCTTGCCCTCAATCAACTGTTCGGCTTCGGTATACTTTCCGGACGCAATCAGCTCTCTTGCCGATGCCAAATGCCGGAGAGCCTCATAATTATTCGTGTCCCGGGGAAACCCGGACCAAAGTGTATCTTCATTCCATTGAATGCGTTCTTCCTGTACGCCCCCGAACACCATGGCGCCAAGACGGCCGTTTCCAAGCGGAAGCGCTTCTTCCCACTTGGCCGCGGGCTTCCGATACCACAATGTTGAGGCCTGCTGCTGTACTGAATTCAGTGTAATCCCCCCTTATTCCAATTTGATAAAGGTCTTCTCGAAAAACACCTTAAATCCTTCATCTTAGGTTGTATTTATTCGAATAACTTAAGGCCCGCCGCTAGCAGCAACTGCCTTGAATAGCGGTAAAAGGGGCCGCATACAGCCGGCCCCTTCTATTCGCCTCTACCTTAATTATTCCAGAGTTCCACGCGTTCGCGTACCAATTGGGTGTATTCCTGCTCCATCTTCTCGGCGCCGGCATCATTCAGTTCTTTGATGAACTGATCATACAGCGCATCGAATTTCGCAGGATCGGCAAGAATGACTTCCGGAATCCGCTTCCGGGTAATCTCTTCCACCTTTTTGTACGTGATATTGATATTGGAGTCGCTCGGTACCGGAATGTTGTAAGCAACGCCCCACGGCTTCACTTCAAATTCTTCTTGTTTCGGCCACAGGTCTTTCCACATTTCCGCGCCGTACGCTTTCAGCGTTTCCTTCGCGGATGGCGTATAGTTCTCTATGATCGTCTCCGGGAAGTTCGTTGTGTAATAGTTGTCCGTCGAATCCTTCACGCCGTCGCCGTAACGAGGGAACATGGCGTTGTACAAGCCGATTCCTGTTTCCTTGGTGAAGTTGGCGTTGTCATAGGTTTTGCGCTCTTGGACATCTTCCGGAATGACGCGCTTGCCGTCCACCACGTTGTAATGCTCGCCTTCGATTCCCCAATTCATCAAAACTTGCCCTTCTTCAGAAGCCAGATAATCCAGGAACTTGATGATTCGAACCGGATCCTTCGCGGATGTCGTAATGCCTACGCCCCATCCGGCGACGTAACCCGTGTCTTGGAATGTTGCATCCTTGGTMGACTCATCCAGTTGGATCGGGAATCTCGCATAGGTGCGGTTTTCCTTACCGGAAGATCTTAGCGCGTTGGTTGCATTGCCGAAGCCCCACTCCTGATCGATGACGCCAAGAACACGGCCAGAGGAGATTTTAGCTTCGTATTGGTCCGTCTTCTGCACGAACGTTTCTTTATCCAACAAGCCCTCGGCGTTCATATGATTCAGCCAGCGGAAGTATTCCTTCTCTTCCGGCCGCTTGTAATGAAGCTTCGCCTCGGTTGTTTCCGGGTCGATATAGTACTCGCCGTCATCCGATACGCCTGTCGCGATAAACGCCGGGTTTGTTACCGAGATCATGATTCTCCATCCGTCCGCATTCAACGTCAGCGGAATCGTCGGCTGGCCGTCAATGGTCGGGTGTTTCTCGGCATACTCTTTCAGTGCGTTCTCATAATCCTTCACCGTTTTCAGTTCAGGGTAACCGAGTTCTTTCAGCACTTCATGCTGGATCTGGAACGTGCCGCCAGCATCAAGGGCCTGATGGTCCACCGCTGCAAGTGTCGGGAGGACATAGATGGCCTCGTCCTCATTGCTCCATTTCAGACGGCTCATATATTCTCCATACACCTTCTTGATATTCGGCGCATGCTCTTCGATCAGATCTGTCAGATCAATAAACGCTCCGGAATCCACAAACAAATTGGCGTCACCCTTGGCAAATACCAAGTCCGGATATTCCCCGCTCGCCACCATCAGCGGGAGCTTCTGATTGGAGCCATCCACCGCGTATTCGGCCTGGATCGTAATGCCGGTTTTCTCGGTCAGCTTCTTGCCGACCGCGTCCTGCATGTTGGCCCAGTTTGCATTGGAATCCGCGCTGTAATACGTCATGGTCATCGGCTCGAGCTTCTCTTCCTGCTGCGTATCGTTGCCGCTGCTTCCTTCTTCGCCGCCGTTTGCGCTATTGTTGCTGTCGCCGTTGCCGCATGCCGCAAGAACGAATGTGGCCATCATCATGATCGCGAGCAGCAGCGACAATCTCTTCTTATGTTTCATTGCTATACCCCCTAAATCGATTTTTGATCATCTATCGTATAACAGGACATGTTGCCTGCTGATACCATACTTGCGCTTAGCTTTTTACGGCTCCAAGCGTCATGCCTTTCACAAAATACCGCTGCAGGAACGGATAGACGAGCAATATGGGAACCGTAACCACAATCGTGATCGCCATTTTGATCGATTCCGGCGACACCTGCTTCACGATATCGGCCATGTTCTGCCCCGACATCATGCCGCTGGTTTGTCCCTGCGTGCTCTGCAGCACCTTCATCAGCTCGAATTGAAGCGTCGTGAGATGGGGTGCGTTGCCGTTATAGAGATACGTATCGAACCATGAGTTCCACTGCCCGACGGCCAGGAACAAGGCGATGGTAGCCAGTACGGGCTTACAGAGCGGAAGAATGATTTTGTAATAGATCGTGAAATCGTTGGCCCCGTCAAGCTTAGCCGATTCCTGCAGCGAATAAGGCAGGCTGTCGATGAAAGACCGGATAACGAATACGTTGAACGCGCTTACCATTCCCGGAATGATGTAGACCAGAAACGAATTCATCATGTTCAGGTCGCGGATCAGAATGAACACTGGAATCATTCCGCCGGAGAAGTACATCGTCAGCGCAAGAAAGGTCGACATGAACTTTCTTCCCTGAAAGTCCACCCTGCTGAGGACGTAACCCAGCATTGTGCCGCTTAACAAGCCCAAGAATGTTCCTGCCAGCGTACGGAGAATCGTAATTTTGGCCCCTGTAATCAAACCGTCGTATTTGAAGATCTGCACGTAATTCTCAAGCGTAAACTCCCGCGGCCAGAGATAGATCCCCCCACGTACTGTATCTACGGAATCGTTCAATGATATCGCAAGAACATTCAGGAACGGATACAGAGTAACGATCATGACCAGTGTCATAAAAGTAAAGTTAACAATATCAAACACGCGGTCGGAGAGCGTGGGCTTGAATGCTGTTTTAGTTCGTGCCATGCTGCTTCCCTCCCCTACATAATCGATTGCTTCGTGAATTTTTTGAATACGCCGTTAGCGATCAGCAACAAGAGGATACTCACAATGGAGTTGAACATCCCGATGGCCGTACCGAATGAGAAACGCCCCATCCCAAGGCCATAATTCAGCGCATACAGATCCAGCACCTGGGAATAATCCACCACCAGCGGGTTACCCAGCAGGAACTGCTTCTCGAAGCCGATGCTGATCAGATGTCCGATGGACATGATCATTAGAATTGCAATCGTAGGGGCGATGCTTGGCAGCGTAATATGCCATATTTGGCGAAGTCGGCTCGCGCCGTCAACCTTGGCTGCTTCGAATTGCTCCTGATCAATGCCTGAAATCGCTGCCAAATAAATGATCGCGCTCCAGCCCATTTCCTTCCATATATCGGAGCCCGTTACGATGTACCAGAACAGGTTCCCTTGAGCCATGAACTGTATGGGCTGATCAATCAACCCCAGCCACATCAGCAGCTGATTGACAGCGCCTCCATCTGTGGACAGCATTTTGGTCACGATACCGGCAACCACGACCCAGGACACAAAATGAGGCAGATAAGATATCGTCTGTAAGGTCCTCTTGAATACGCTTCCACGAAGCTCATTCAACAAGACTGCGAATAGGATCGGAATCGTGAACCCAACGATCAATCCCATGAAACTCATGGCGAGTGTATTCCGCAACACCAGATAAAACTTATCGTCCGCGAAAAGTGCTGCGAAATGGTCCAGGCCCACCCATTTTTGCTCGAATATCCCTTTGCCTGGCTTGTAATTCTGGAATGCCATCAACCAGCCCCACACCGGCAAGTAGCTGAAAATAAATACAATGACGATGAATGGAAGCGACATTCCGTACAGTACTTTCTGCTCTTTGAAAGTGGCCCAAAAGCCTTTCTTTTTCTTTGCGGCAGGTTGGATGCTACCTTCTGTCTTTGTTACCGCTTTCAAACCAACCCCTCCTCTCTTGTATATCCTGATGATAAACCAAGCTGGGGCAGGGAAGTACCCGAAGGATTGGCTTAAAAATCATATAAAAATTAGACATTAACGGGGGGAGAGAAATGCAGAAGAGCTATGTGCCGCTCCGTGTCCGGATCGTATCTCCGATACGATTCCGGCCCCTCCGCTCTATGCTTCGCAGCATTTGAATTCCCCGATAATGCCTTGGGGAAGGAAAGGGGGAAAACAAAAAGACGCGTACCTTAGTCGCGTCTAAAGGGCACGATATGAAAGTACTTATGTTTAGTCTGGTTGTAGGTGAGAATGTGACGACTGATTACAGGTCCAGCTCCTTACGGAAATTGGATGGAGAGGTACCGACGTATTTTTTAAACTTGCTATGAAAATAGTCGACATTCGTATACCCGACCTTCTCCGCAACCTGATACACCTTCATGCCCTGCTTCAAATAATCCTTGGCTTTGTCGATCCGGACCTTATCGAGGTACGTATTGAAGTATTCTCCTGTTGTATTTTTGAACATCTTCCCCAAGTAGGCGCTGTTGTAATTAAATACGGAGGCTAGTGTTTCCAGTTTAAGATTCTCATTATAATTACGCTGAATCAGATCCATGATCCGCTTCATCTCCTGATCCCGTCCGCCATTGCCCGCCTGCCAGATCAGCTCCTCCAGGAATTGGGACGAATGGCGGCACAAATCATAGGCCGTGCGCTGGCGGAATATCGCCGCAATCCGATCCGAGTATTCCTTTGTGCGGGACTGCAGCTCGGCGTGATGCTGCATCAGCTTGTTGTGCACCCCGGTCAGAAGCTCCACGAAGGCGCTTTTCATCCTATCCTCCGTGTAATCTTCATTCACCATGGCATACGCTGCAGCATGCAGCAGCTTCCGCTGCACCTCCACATTGCCCACATCCACGGCGTAATAGAGCTGTTCCATCAGCCGCTCCGGATCATAGGGCTGCCGTTCTTCATCCGTTATGCTGCCGGCAAACCGCTCGGATTCAGGGAATAACAACTCGCCGGGAGCATAGAAGAAGCGTTCGCGAATCCGTTCCTTGGCACAACGGTACGAATCCGCCACATCTTCCAAACGGTGGACCTGACGGCCCAAAGAGGCCGTTATCGACGTACCAGCCCGACTTGCGGCTTCCTCCACCAACTGCAGCAATTCTTTACGCCCACCTGCCGTCAAGACCGGCGTATGCATTAGGACGCCGAGCTGTCCATGCATGGAAAAGACCGCGCCGTGGCCGTTCTCTTCAAAAGCTTTAATCAGCTGATTTTTCAACCGATCGTCGGCCCCCTCAACGGATTCATCGTAGCCGTTACGATGAACAAGCAGCACTTGGTAATGGTTCCATAACAGTCCCGACCGCTCGGCCATATTCCGTAAAGCTGACGGATCGGGATTGCCCTCCGGGCTGAACCATGTCTGAATGAACTGCTCGCGGTTCATATCCGAGGCTGCTCTATTCAGTGCCTTCCTCTCCTGTTCCTGCTCGACGGCTTCTTTAATCTGAAGCAAATACATGCTCAGCTCGTCCTCATCCACCGGCTTCAAAAGGTATCCGTCCACGCGGTGGGACATCGCCCGCTTGGCATAATCAAAATCGGCATATCCGCTCAGGATGAGCAGATGGATCTCGGAATCCAGGCTTCGGATGGCTTCGATCAGCTGCAATCCGTCCATTCCCGGCATTCGGATATCAATCAACATCAAATCCAGGTCGTACATCCCGTGCTTCTCCAGCGCTTCGCTCCCGTTCGCTGCGGTTCCAACAACCTGATACCCAAGCTCGGTCCATGGCACAATGCTCTTCAGCCCTTCGCGCAGCTTGGGTTCGTCATCCACGATTAACACTTTCATCATCGCTCTCTCCTCCTGTCGGGATACTGAATTCAATACGTGTTCCTATGCCCGGTTCGCTGTAAATGATCAGACCTGCATCAGGGCCGTAGGTAAGCTGCAGGCGGACATGAACATTCCGAAGCCCGATCCGTCCTCCGTCCTTCTCATCGGTATCGTTCAAATAACCGTAGATCATCTGCAATCTCTCCAGGGTTATACCCGCCCCATTATCCTCGGTAATCACGTGCAGTTTTCCTTCACTTGCCGTGACCCTCACCCTGATGAAAGTGCCCTCTTCCTTGTGATCCATCCCATGTATGACCGCATTCTCCACAAGCGGCTGTATGATCAGCGGCGGGATTCTTACCCGATCGGCTTCGGGATCCACCAGCAGTTCATATTTCAGACGATCCTCATAGCGGAACTTTTGAATATCCAGATAACACTGCACCATCTCGATCTCGTCTTTTATCGTTGTTTTTCCGCTCCCGATCTCAAGATTGCTTCGCATCATTTTACCGAGCAGCCGCACAATCCGGGCGATTTCGTCTTCACCCTTGAGATGTGCTTCCATGCGAATAGACTCTAAGGCATTAAACAAAAAGTGCGGATTGATCTGACTGGCCATCATTTTGAATTTAATTTCGTTCTGCTTTTGCTCCATTAACCTTTTCTGTTCATTGGACTCCTGCACTTCGTTCATCAGGTCGTTAATGTTACCCACCATGGAGTTGAATTGGCGGGATAACTGACCGATCTCATCCTTACCGTCAATTTCCATGGCAACGCCGAGGTTACCGGTACCCACCTTCGTAATATGCTTGCTGAGGCGCAGCAGCCGGTTAGAGATCAATGAAGAGAAGCTATAGATCAGAAGAACGGCCAGCAGCAGGCTGATGATGATGACTGTCATCGCCAGCTTGCTGATTCGATTGGCTTCCGCCACAATGCTATCAATTGAAAATATGGAAATAATGCGCAGACCGTTAACCCCGGATTCCGTATTCAACGGTTCAATCAGCACCTTGGAGGCTTCCTCATGTATGACGGATTCATAGCTTCCGCTCGCATTGTAGACAACCCCGCTGGTATCTTGAATCTCGGCTAGCGTTTTCCCGTACAACTCCGGACGGTTAGCGGCGACAATATTGTTATTGCTGTCCACAATAATGGTGTCAAACGTTTCCTGGCTCAGGATCGTGTTCAGCATGCCCGTATTGACATTGATTACAAGCACGCCACGGTTGTCCTTGCTTCCAAGATCAACCCCCTTGATTAAGCTGAGGTACACTTTCTGATCGCGTTCATCCGTAATATAATCCCAGTAGATGACGCCGATATCATCCTCGGCTCGCCGATACCATTCCGTTCTCTTGATTTCCTCCTCGGGATAAAGGAATTCCCAATTGTTCAGCATGGTGGGGTTCTCGCTGTAGAAACGGATATTTGAAATTTCCTTGTACATCAGAATCGCCTGCTGTAAATCGGGATACTCCCTGTATGCTACGAACACATCGTATACGCTTTCATATTGTCGGTTGGCCAGATTTCTCAGACGCTCGTCGTAGGATAGCCGATAGGATAAATCGTCTGCCACGTTGATGACTTCGGTTGACCGTTTCTTGACCCGGTCCACGTTCTGGTAAGCTTGCTCCAACGCATTGTTGAAAGCAAATTTGCGGAGCTCGCCCGTAAGGAATATCCCCACGATGGCTACCGGGACAAAGACCACGACAACAAAAGACAATATCAATTTGTTGCGGATTTTCATGTCATTCACAAGTTGAATGAAATAAGATAACATCGGACCGTCTTCGCTCCTGTCCTTTAATCTTCGGCAAGCCCTTTAAAGGAAAACGGTTACAACCATTTGTGAATAAACCTGCCGCAGGCCTATTATATCAGCATTGCCTTTAGTCCAGGGCCAGCTAAAATATGGAAGAAGCCCGACTCCAGCATAAGGCTGGTCCGGGCTCATCTTCGCTATGCTTTTTTTCCTTATATCGAGCAGGCGTTCCCAGAGCTTACCCTTCCAGAGTTGCTGTGAAATTCACCGCTTGTTGTCCGGCTTCCACTTGAATGCTGCCTTCTTGCAGGCTCACTCCCGAGCCCTCTACAGATGAAACGGCCCCGGTGTCATGCAGCTTCACGGAGAATGGCTTGCCGCTGCCTTCCACCGTAAAGTCGATCCGACTGCCTGCACGGACCGCCCGCACAACCAGCTCGCTCTCCCCGTTCATGTTGCGAACGGTGACCGAAGCTTCGCTGCCGTCCTCCAATGCATACAAGCCAAGCTCAACTCCGTCGGCATAATCATATTCCGGACGGGTGTCGTTTGCGCCCAAAGCCAGGAACGAGTTGCCGCGTACAAACAACGGCAGCCCGAGGAAATCGTACGTTTCCTTGCGCCAAGTTCCGCCATCCACCGTTTCTCCGGTTAACAGATGCGTCCAGCGGCCCTTCGGCAGATAGTACTTCACGTCGCCCTTCTCGCTGAACACCGGTGCCACAAGCAGGGAATCTCCCAGCATGTATTGACGATCCAGCATTTCAACGGCCGGGTCTTCGGGGAATTCCAGGAACATGGCGCGCATGCTTGGCACCCCTTGCTCCGATGCCTGTACGGCGGTATGGAACAGATAAGGCATCAGACGGCTCTTCAGCTTCGTGAAGAAGCGCGTAACGTCCACAGCCTCCTCGTCGTAAGACCACGGCACCCGGTAAGAGCTGCTGCCGTGCAGACGGCTGTGGCTGGACAGCAAGCCAAATGCCAGCCAGCGTTTGAATACATGCGCCGGAGCCGTATTCTCGAAACCGCCAATATCATGGCTCCAGAAGCCGAAGCCGCCGAGACCGAGGGACAAGCCGCCGCGCAGACTCTCCGCCATCGATTCATAATCCGCATAGCAATCGCCGCCCCAGTGAACAGGGAACTGCTGTCCGCCTACGGTTGCGGAGCGTGCGAATACCGCCGCCTGATTCTTGCCAAATTTCTCCACCAGCACATCAAAGACCACTTTGTTATAGAGCTGGGTGTAGTAGTTATGCATTTTATGAGGATCGGAACCGTCAAAATACACAACGTCCGTCGGAATGCGCTCGCCGAAATCCGTCTTGAAGCTATCAACGCCCATATCTGCCAGCTCGCGCAGGTATCCTGCATACCATTCGCATGCGTCCGGATTCGTGAAGTCCACCAGCGCCATACCCGGCTGCCACAGATTCCACTGCCACACATCGCCATTCGCTTTCTTCACCAGGTAGCCTTTTTCACGGCCTTCCTCAAAGAGGCGCGAGCGCTGCGCGATATATGGATTGATCCACACGCAGATTTTCAAGCCTTTTTCTTTCAAACGCTTCAGCATGCCTTCAGGATCCGGGAACACCTCTTCATCCCATTGGAAGTCCGTCCAGTTGAGCCCCTTCATCCAGAAGCAGTCAAAGTGGAACACTTCCAGCGGGATATCGCGTTCCAGCATACCGTCGACAAAGGAGTTGACGGTCGCTTCATCATACTGGGTTGTAAAGGAGGTTGAAAGCCACAATCCGAAGGTCCATGCCGGCGGCAGTGCCGGTTTGCCTGTCAGGTTTGTGTATTTGTCCAACACGCCTTTCGGATCAGGCCCGTCAATAACAAAGTACTCCAGTGACTCGCCTGGCACGCTGAACTGCACCTTCTTCACTTTCTCCGAAGCCACTTCAAAGGATACGAGGTCCGGTTGGTTGACAAACACGCCATAGCCTTTGTTCGTCAGATAGAACGGAATATTTTTATAGGCTTGCTCGGAGCTTGTTCCGCCATCCTGATTCCAAATATCCACGACCTGGCCGTTCTTCACAAACGAAGTGAATCGTTCGCCAAGTCCGTATACCCACTCGCCTACGCCAAGATCCAACTCTTCGCGCATGTAGGTCTGTCCGCCATCTTCCACGATATGTGCCATGGATTTGGCTCTGCTGCCGGTTATGCGTTCTTCTCCTCTATAGAAGTGAACCGACCACTCCGGACCTTTCTTGATCACGACGCTCAAATTGCCGCTGCGAAGAACCGCTTCCTGATCGTTCTCTTCAATGACCGTATGGTCACCTTCCTGTTTGTACAACTCGAATGCAGGTCCTCTATCTCTTACGCCCGCATAGTGAACCAGCTTTACGCCGATGACGCCGGGTGCCGGAGAATGAAATTGCACGGTGATCAGCTGGGCGTTAATCGTTGCTCCTCTGCCCGGAATCGGGGCCGTGGAGGCATAGGCTGTCAACGTATCTCCTTTTACCGCAAAATCATAAGCCTGAACCGCTCCCGAAACGGAATATCCTTCCCGGATAAGCCAGTTGCCGTCTGTAAATTTCATTTTTTAATCCGCCTTTCTATATTATGAAAATTGAACTTTAAGATGAAAGCGTTATAATATCATTATACTGATCTATTTTAAGCCAATCTAACAGTATTCTATTGTTTTATAGCACAATTTTGATATAAGATGATATCATTCAAACGGCAATTCATTCCAAGGAGGTACTTCATGGATCAATCCTTTCGCCAGTCCTTAAAAGAAAGCACCGTTCACGGGAATGAACGCTTCCCGTTTGGTGCCTACTGGTATCAATTTGCCCCCGGGGCCCATGTGGTAGACTCCCATTGGCATAAGGAAGCGGAAATTTTCCACGTGCTGGAAGGCGAGGTTCTGTTTCAGATCGACTCGGAATACATCCCTGTCCGGGCGGGTGAAGCGATATTTATCGATGGAGGAGATCTCCATACCGGTCATGCCCGGGGCGACCAAGGGTGCAGCTTCTGCGCCATGGTGTTCGATCCCGGCATGCTTGCCAGCAGCAGCTACGATCTTGTACAAGAAGGAATGATTGTTCCCTTTCAGGAGCGAAGAGCCACCTTTCCGAGATGGATGACATCTGAAACCGATGAGCAGCTGCTTCAGGATATAAAGGAAATGACGCGGCTGTCGAAGCATAAACCTGCCGGTTATGAGGTCGCTATTAAGGGACATCTGTTTCTCATGTTGTTTCAGGCCGCATCCTCTGGCCGACTGGTCAACAGAAGCCGGAGCGAAGCAGCAGATATGGTGAGAACGGAACGATTGAAGAAAGTCATTCTCTACATCCAGAATCATTATCACCGTCCTATCCGGCTGAGTGAGTTGGCTGATCTGATCCCGATGAGCGAAGGCCAGTTCTGCCGTTTCTTCAAATCCATGACCGGGCAAACGCCCGTGGATTATATGAATTCCTATCGCGTTCGCCAGGCTGCTGAACTCCTTCGTCAGCCAGACAATAAAATATCCGACATCGCACTCGATGTCGGATTCGGGCATATCAGTTATTTTGTTCGGGTCTTCCGTAAGATCATGGACTGCACGCCTTCGGAGTATCGGAGAAAATTATAATTTCGGCAGGCTCGGTATGGTCTGATTGCAATCTCCCGGAAGCGGCAGGTTTCGGCATACGTACTGGCCCGCACTGTTCTCATTCGCTGCACCTGACGGGGCGGGCTGGTGAACGCGCTGTTTCCAGAGCTGCCACAGCATGAATCCATCATTCGCCCTTCCCTTATTTTTCATATAGTTCACCATCGTTTCTACATTATAATAGGATGTCGCGATATTATTCTGACCGTTCATCATGTCGGCATCGTATACCGTGCCCGGTGCGGCATTCAGTTGCAGGACGGCCCCGCCGGATCCCTCCGGCGCAATTTGCATGCCCATGTTGATAGGTCCATTGTAGATTGCCTTATACGATTCATAACCTTCACGCGGATCGTAATAAATACCGCCATCGTAGGACATCAGATTGATGAAGTCGATCTTGCCGCCATGATCCTTAACTACGCGGTACATGGTACCGCCAAAAGGAGATCCCCATTGAACCTTGCCTTCCTCAAACGGCGTTCCTTTCACGTAATAAGCGCCCGTAGACCAACCGGCGATGGAAATCTGCAGATTCGCGTTTCTTGCATGAATTTCATTATAGAGACTCGTAATAATACCCGCGATCTCTCCATCCTTGGTGCAGCTGAACTGGGAGGCTGTTCCTTTGTTGCAGCTGCTGCCGCTGGATTCCCAGTCAATATCGACTCCGGCAGCGCCAAGATCGAGAGCCAAATCCACAATGTTCTTGGCATTGAATCCGGACCACTGTGAACCTTGGCTGTATGACCAGCCTCCTACCGATAGGAACGCTTTCGTTCCGCGGGCTCTGAGAGATGCGATATGGTTACGCAGATCCTGAGACTGCTGGGCTGTAAATTTACGTTGACCGTTCGGGGTGGTCGCCCCTTCCACAAATTCCAAGCCCGCAACGGCTTGATCAAACGCGTAGGACCCTTGAATATACGTGGTATCCGGCCTTACGAATGCAAGATTGAGATGGGTGATGTAATTGGGAATGCTCGCGGTCGTCAGATCGTAAATACTGGTGTTCCAAGAACTCGCATAAGCGACATACATACGGTCACCAGGCAGCGGAGGATCTACAGGAGGGTCTACTGGCGGATCCACCGGGGGATCGACGGGCGGTGTCCCGGGAGTGCAATTTCCAAGGTCCTCCCATACACCCCATGGTCCGGTCGTTCCAGGCACCTCGCCCTGTGTCCACCATTTCGCTTTCCAGGCATGACCGTTGAAGGATACGATATTTCCCCCGCCATATACGGCAGAACTGCTCCATGCAGGCTCCGTACAGGCCTCAGCGGCTTGAGCCTTGTGCACAGGGAACATACCAAGCACCAGCACGGCGATGAATCCGAGAATCCATCCTCTCATCGTTCTGGACAACCTTGTCATTCATCAAACAACTCCTTCGCCAATGGATTTTGTTCATTAAAGCGGTTTCAAAGCTGGTGAAAGCCTCGTACCTTGCACACCTCCTAACACATATAGATGAAATGATATGACGCACTTTAAGTGTAACTTGGTCATTTTTTGTACAACAAGGATAAGATTTACTTATTCAGGGGCAAAATCCTATACCATGGCCACTCAGCACTTTTACGCAAAAAAAAGCTGTCACACTACGGATTACCGCGAATGAGGCAGCTCTTAAATAGAAAGCATGGTTAACCCTGACTCCAATTTAGGGTATGATGATAGCAACGTGTTATTTCTTATCGTTGATTGATCTCTTTGTGCCGCCTTGCAAACGGACATTTCGATAGTGACTCCGTGTTATCTCGCAATAAATATTGTTTCCATTCATAGTTATCCTCCGCCCCGTAGAGCTTTAAGTCAGGGTGCGGTGGTACGGGATCATATTGGGCCAATCGCTGACGAATCAATCCCTTGGTGTGTTCTGCTTGCCTTGTTCGGGCATTGAACTGCTTCAGAACCCAACGAGGCGTAAAAGCAAGCATCATGTAGGGAAAGTATCTGCTCTGGCGAAGTTCATGTGCCGGTGTAGCGCAATAAACAAAATAAGGCTCGCCTGCAAAACAAAATTCCCATAGATGATTCGTCGGTTCCTCCGGCAGATCCGCCGGCCAAGGTTCCGTATCATATTCGGTTGTTCGGCTTAAAAGCTGCCAGAACAAGCGCTCATAATACTGGACGCCTTCCAGGCTATCGCGGCCATGCTCCGTATAAATCATGACGACAAGTGAAGTATAGGGCCCAAAGTCCCTGGAGCCGAGCCCGAACTCGCGCAGCAGAGCAGCCAGCTGTTCCGCCGCAGCCTGTGATTCACCCTGATGAATAAAGCCGTATCTAAAATGATTCAGTGCATGTCCTTGCACAGCCGGAATACAGGGGAATTTGGCGTAACGGTCCGTCATTTTCTCGGTCAGCTTGGTTATCGCTTTCCGCTGCCATTCCTCATGCAATCCATGGACAGCATCCATATGATCCAACCTCAATAAACCGCTCATTACCAGTCCTCCTCTACTACAGCATATAAGAGTGAGTAAAAATAGGTGACTGTCACGAGCGAAAAGCACATGAATTTCGAAAAGCGTTTCCCAAAAGCTTGAACTTTCTGATATCTTAAGTAGAGAAGAAATTAAAATGACCAGGCTTATGCCTTAATTACCATAGAGAGGATTCTTTCACATTATGTCTAAACCCCTGCTAACAGATAAGATTCAAAGTGCCAAGCCCGCCAAAAAACCGAGGCCTTCCGCTCCACCTGTGCGCATCTTTGCGCTGGGGGGGCTTGGCGAGATCGGCAAGAACATGTACGGTGTGGAATTCAAAAATGAGATCATTATCATCGATGCCGGCCTGAAATTCCCGGATGCCGAAATGAGCGGCGTCGATTACATTATTCCAGACATTCGTTATTTACTTGATAACAAACATAAAGTAAAAGGTATGTTCCTGACCCATGGTCATGAAGATCATATTGGGGCTATTCCCTATGTGCTTCGTCAAATCCAGATGCCGATCTATGGCGGGGCCCTGACCATCGGCCTGGTTCGTGCGAAGCTGGAAGAGCATCGGCTGCTGGATCAGAGTGATCTACGAATCTTCCATGAAGACGAAACAATTGCATTCCGTCATCTTTCCGTTCATTTCTTCAGAACCACCCACAGCATTCCGGATGCCTTTGGGGTCGTAGTGGAAACACCGTACGGGCCGATCGTACATACCGGAGACTTTAAATTTGATTTTACGCCGGAGGACAAGCCCGCCAATCTGCATAAAATTCTGCATATCGGCGCACGGGGCGTCCTGGCCCTGATGGCTGACAGCACCAATAGCGAGCGGGACGGGTTTACCCCTTCTGAACGCACCGTCGGCGATTCCATCCTGCGTCTGTTCCGGGAATGTCCCGGACGGATCCTGTTTGCTACCTTTGCATCGAACGTTCATCGTTTGCAGCAGGTTGTTGAAGCTGCCATCCGGACAGGCCGCAAAATCGCCATCGTCGGCCGCAGCATGGAGAAGGTGTTTGTGATCGGTCAGGAGCTTGGTTATATTCGCGTACCGGACGGCATGATGATTGATGTAAAAGCCGTTAACCGTTATCGCGACGACCAGGTGCTGATTATTTGTACAGGCAGTCAGGGCGAACCTAATGCGGCGCTGACACGCATCGCTTCGGGTGCCCACCGTTCGATCCAGATTCATCCGGAGGACACCGTTATTTTCTCGTCTTCACCGATTCCTGGGAATACCCAGAACGTCAACCGCAGCATCGATCTCTTGATGCGGGCAGGAGCGGAGGTTAAATACGGCTCCATTCTCGATATCCACACTTCGGGTCACGGCTGCCGCGAGGATTTGAAGCTTATGATCAGCAGCTTGCGTCCCAAATATTTTGTACCGATCCATGGGGAATACCGGATGATGCTTAATCATCGTCACCTCGCCGTGCAGGTTGGGGTTCCCGACAGCAACGTTTACTTGATGAACATCGGGAATACACTGTCCCTATTCCGCAACTATGCGCGTAAAGGGCGGAACATCCCCTCCGGAGATGTCTATATCAACAATGGTGAGCTGCGTACCCATGAGAAGGAATTGCTCGAGGAACGAGTACAACTCGCTCACGATGGCGTTGTCATTGTCGCTATCACCATTAATCGCGAGACCCGCAAGCTGCTCTCCGGGCCTGAGCTGATTACCCGCGGATTTGTGTATATGCAGGACTCCAAGCCTCTTCTGCGCCGGGCTGAAGCGATGCTGCGCAAGCAGCTGAACAAAGCCGGTGAACAGCGTGAATACAACCGCGCTGCCTGGGAACAGATGACGAATAACACACTCAATCGTTATTTTAAAAGGGAACTGGGCCGGAGCCCGTACATTATGCCTTCCATTATGGAGGTATAAGTCTCATTGACTTTGAGCCTTAACTGTATCTCAAACATAAAAAGGGTGGATCCAAGGTAATTTGAACCTTTGGATCCACCCTTTTGTTCAGATATCAGAAAGCATACACTTCGAAGCATGTCCTGCTTGATTCGCAAGAAAAACGCCATCTAAACGGGGCTCTTTAGCCTTAGTCCGCAAGCTCCAGCCCTTTCGTTTCCTTGCCAAGTACCAGTACGCCGAGCGCACCGATCAGGATGGTCACAAAAAACATCACGAAAATGAATTCGATAGGGGTGCCATTTTGCTTCAGCACACCCACGAGCAGCGGCGCAATAACGCCGCCGATCCGTCCAAACGAAGTGGCAAGCCCTACCCCCGTTGAACGAACCTTCGTCGGATAGAGTTCCGGACTGTAGGCATATAAACCTCCCCATGCTCCCAGATTGAAGAATGACAAGGAAATGCCTGCTGCGAGCAGCGAACCTTCCGTGTTGGCGTAGCCAAACCAGATTGCGCTAAAGGCCGTTAGCACCAAATAGGTAACGAGCACGAATTTCCGCCCGAACTTTTCTATAAAATACGCGGCTGTAAAATAGCCCGGCAACTGGGCAAGCGTCATAATCAGCACATATTGAAAGCTCCTGACCAGACTGAACCCTTTATCGACCATGACGGTCGGAAGCCACAGGAACATGCCGTAATATGAAAATACGACCGTAAACCACAGCACCCAGAGCATAATGCTCGTACGCCGATGTTCCACCGACCAGACCGAAGCCACTCGCTGCCCGAAGGTCAGCTTACGGGTAACCTTGGCTTTCTGCTCGATATACCTTGGCGGATCCTCGATGGCACGCCGTAGATAGAGCGCATAAAAAGCAGGCAGAGCTCCAATAACAAAGGCTGTCCGCCAGCCGTAATCCGGAATGACGAAGTAAGCAATGAGTGCGGATAGTATCCAGCCTGCCGCCCAGAAGCTTTCCAGCAGCACAACCGCTCTTCCCCGTTCATGAACCGGCATGCTTTCCGATACCAGCGTGGATGCAACCGGAAGCTCTCCTCCGAGTCCGAAGCCGGCAATAAAGCGCATCAGACACAGCATAATAAAACCGGTAGCCAGCGCGGATAGACCACTCGCAATCGAGAATATGAGCAGCGTCCACAGCAGAACATTTTTCCGTCCATATTTATCGGCCAGGAATCCTGCCATAGCCGCGCCGAATACCATTCCGATCGATGTGGTGCTTGTCAGAATACCAACCTGCTGTGAGCTCAACGACCATTCTGCTGCCAGTGCCGCAACAACAAACGAAATCATGCCGACATCCATCGCATCGAACATCCAGCTGGCACCCGCACTGAACAGCAGCTTGCGCCGCTTCGGTTCTTTTAACAATTGCATATTGCCCATATTAGCCGCCCCCTCTCCTATATCTTTCTATAATGTAGAGCGAACCATACGTCTGGTCAAGCTAGATTATGCTGAGCGGCAGGATAACCTTTATGGTCGTTCCCACCTGAAGCTTGCTGGACACGTGAACCTGCCCCTTGTGGTCCTCGATCATTTTTTTGCTGATCATGAATCCCAGGCCATTCCCTTTCTCCTTCGTCGTGAAGAACGGTTCCCCTAGACGGGAGAGGATCGCTTCCGGAATCCCGCAGCCATTATCCATGAAGTAGATGGCCACGGTGTGGTCATCGCCTCTCTCCAGCCGAATGGTCAATTCCCCGCCACCCGGCATGGATTCCACGGCGTTTTTAATAAAATTGATGAACACCTGCTTCAGATGATTCACATCACCCTCCACATTGGCCTCTCGCTCTCCGAAATCCGTTATAATCTCGACGTTATGTATGATGGCCTGCGTATTTAGTAGCGTAATCACTTGGTCCAGGAGCTGCCGGATATCGGCACGCTCGAATTTCACGCTTTGCGGTTTCGCCAAAAACAGAAGCTCACTGACGATCAGCTCGATCCGTTCGATCTCCGAGGAGATAATATCGAAATATTCATCCTTCCGACCAGCGCCGGAGCGAATGAGCTGCACGAACCCTTTAATGGAAGTCATAGGGTTACGAATTTCATGGGCGATCCCTGCCGCAAGTTGACCGGCCATGGACAGCTTATCGGACTGGATCAGCCGCTCCTCTTCTTGATGGGCCGCCTTTTTCATGTCGGTAATATCCGTAAAATGCGCCACATAGCCGAGTGTAGTTCCTTCCCTGCTGCGAGCTGTGCTTAGCATACAAGATACCCACCTGATATCGCCTTGTTTATGTATCAGTCTCTTCTCCAATTGCAAAGAAGCGGTCTTACCCGACTTTAGCTTCTCCATTCTATCTTTGTCCTTATTCACATCCTCCGGATAAATCCAATTGTAATAGGGATGATGCAGACACTCTTCTGCCTCATACCCCAGCATGACGCAGGCAGCGGGATTAATTTTGATAATGCTCCCCTCTGAATCGATGAATACCGTTCCAATCGGCGCTACTTCAATCGCTTGGACCATAAAATCATAGCTGAGACTTTCACTATTCATCATCGTTTGGAGATCCTCCTGTCTTTCATTGTTCCATCGTTTTACCTATTTCGAGATATCGGATTGCTTCTCCTTTCCTATCGCCTATTGAAAAATATAAATAAAGCAAACCAAAGGATAATTTGGACATGAAGCGAATATATTGTTATGAGGTTTCTAATTTTTGGTGGCAATCCCAGCGCTATTCTAGTGAAATTGAGAGAAAATGGTTTTTTTTGACTTGAACGCTATGGCTTTTTCGTTTATTGTGAAAGAAAGCAAGTCATTTACAATTGCTAGTCGTTAGGACCGTTAACAAAGGAGTTTGCGAGTATGTACACGGAACAAGATATTTGGATTGTGCTTACAGGCACGGGCACCTGGTTCAGCAGAATGATCCAATATTTCACGAAGGCCCCACTCAACCATGCATCCATCGCGTTTGATTCCGAATTACGCGAAGTGTACAGCTTTGGGCGAAAGAAGGCGAACAATCCGTTTGACGGCGGTTTAGTTCGCGAAAATCTGCGCGACCCCTTCTTCTACACTTCGGAATGCGCGGTTTATCACTTCCGCGTTAGTAAGGAAGACTATCAACGCATGCACAACCTTGTCAAAGAGATGATGCGTGATCAGGACCGCTACAAATATAATCTGCTAGGGCTGCTGGGTATATTGTTTCGGATTCATATTGATCGTGACGATGCTTTCTTCTGCTCCCACTTTGTTGCTACGGTGCTGGAGCAAGCAGGCCTGCGGCCTGTAAACAAGCCTTGTCATCTCGTAACGCCGGAGGATTTCTCCCATTCACCGCAGTTGAATGAAGTCTACCGTGGACCTCTCCACGGGTATCTTGCTCAAGACATGACATCCCCGCTATCCCCATCACCGACGTTTACTCCTGTGACAACGAAAGGCCGAGGCAAGTTCTTCAGATTCGGAAAAACGGGTTAATACCGAAATATTTAGCTATTATATAAATATGTTTCTCTGATACCTTGGAAAAAAGCAGCCGGGCTCTCACCCGGCTGCTTTTTTATATGATTCTCGCGGGAGGGTAGCCCCCACGTCAATGTTCAGCGTTAAGCCGATGGAGTCTGGTCCGACGTTTGCTCCAGTACCGTCTTTTCGACCACAACAGAACTAGGTTCACCAGCAGTTTCAGCGAGCTTTTCCTGCTCCATCTTCTTGCGCTTGCGTTTGCGGTTAAAGTACACACCGATCAACAGAAGCGGAACGGCAATAAGCGCAATATATAACGATACGTCCTTAACCATGCCTTCAGCGGCGTTACCGTACAGGTAAAACAAGGTACCTACAACGTAAAACTTGGTGGCTCTGCCTAAAGCGGCATAAGCCAGAAGTCTCCACAACGGGAAGTTCAAGCACCCCGATAGAATCGTGAACACCTTAAAGGGTACCGGCGTGAAGGAACCAATCAATATCGCGGCCTCGCCGTTTTTCTGAAACATGTTCGTTGCAGCGTCAATCCACTCTTTTTTCAAGATCTTGTATAGTACCGACTTCCCAAGCAGCTTTCCGATTAAATAACCCAGCGGCGTCCCCAGCAAGCACCCGATAAAACCGTACGTTGCGAGCCATAGCGCATCCTGCGGATGCATGATGCTAAGCGAAACCTGCAGAAAAAAAGCGGGAACCGGAAAAATTACAGCATCAGCAAACGAATGAATAAACAATCCCCATGGACCAAAATTTTTCAAAAATTCCAAAATGTCCTGAAACATGTCTCAACCCCTAAACATTTTCTTCCTTCTACTATCAGACCCTTTATAAATTATAGCACATAATTATACTGGAAAGGACCTAAGCGGCTCTATCCCTGTGTAAAAACCGCGTAAAACGAAGCATGCCTTAGCTCCTATACACTATATGCAGCGAGTTCAACTAACAACAAAAAAACCTTTCTTCTTGGAAGAAAGGTTTTCGTTCACTCCCTGCAAGCCGAATTCGATGCATGAATAAGCTTGCAAAAAAGTGCATTTGGTTTAATTTGCAGATAAACTGCGGTGCGCGGAATGTCTTGTCGGACCTACGAATTCATTCAGCTGGAAGCCATTGGAAATGGCTTGGGTAATGAATGCCTTCGCTTGCTGTACCGACTCGCGGACGGTCAAGCCTTTGGCAAGATTAGCTGTAATGGAAGCGGATGACGTGCAGCCCGCACCATGGGTGTACTTCGTTACAATGGTGTCGGCCTCGAACCATTCAAAGCTGTTTCCGTTATAGAGCAGGTCCATCGCTTTGCCTTCGCGGATCTTGCCTCTGTCTTTAATCAGCACATTCTTCGCGCCGCGCTCGTGAATGATGGCCGCCGCCTCCTGCATTTGATCCAGGGTCGTGATCGGGCCGGACTTCGCCAGCTGGGACGCCTCGAACAGGTTTGGCGTTACCAGATCGGCGCGCGGGAGAAGGAACTCCAGCATCGCTTCCGTATTTTCCGGCTGCAGCACTTCATCCGTGCCTTTGCAGACCATCACCGGATCGATGACGATCCGCTCCAAATTATAGCGGTCGATATACTGGGACACGAGCTCGATGATCTCTACGGATCCGAGCATGCCGGTCTTCATGGCGTCGATGCCAATGCCCTCAAGCACGGTTTTCAACTGGGTTTCTACAATATCAAGCGCCACCGGGAAAACTTGATGATCCCATGTCTTTGGTTCCATGCAGACAATCGTGGTCAGTGCGGTCATACCGTATACGTCAAATTCCTGAAACGTCTTCAGATCAGCCTGGATGCCAGCGCCCCCGCTCGTGTCCGAGCCGGCTACGGTTAGTGCTTTTCGTATCGTCATGTTCCATGTTCCCTTCGCTTGTAAAATGATTACTCTATTATAAGAAAAACTGGGAGTGGCGTCTATTCATTGATCGCGTATTCGCAGATGTCGAATCGTAGTCTATTCAAAGACGAATTCTGAGCTAATGCATCACTCCGCATGCGGATTGTTCTTCCGATCGCTGTTGCCCCCAGATTTTCACTGAATCACGATATATATCGTTGAAATCCGGGGGCAAAGGCGAACGCTGCGCTTCTACAGAACAATTCCGCCTGCTCCGTTGGAGTCTTACTGTAGGCACAATCTCGGATGCGTATGTATACGCATTGCCTGAACACAGCCTCGAAGCTTGTACATCCGCTTACCTCCATAGGAGCAACGCCCCTACGGAGTCGCATCTTATTGTTCTGTCAAGATCACCGGGCCATCCTTGGTAATGGCAAGCGTATGCTCATACTGCGCGGACCATTTGCCGTCCACCGTTCTTGCGGTCCATCCGTCTGAATCGATCTTGCATTGATACGTGCCAAGATTCAGCATCGGTTCAATGGTAATGACCATGCCTTCTTTAAGACGCGTCCCGCGGTGGGGCGGGCCGTAATGCGGCACTTGGGGCTCCTCATGCATATTTTCGCCGATGGCATGCCCTACGAAGTGGCGGACGACCGATAAATTTTGGGATTCCGCATAGGTTTGAATCGCATGGGAGATGTCTCCGATTCGATTGCCGATCACCGCTTGCTCAATGCCAAGATACAGGGATTTCTTCGTTACGTCCAGCAGATGCTGCGCTTCCTCGGACACGTTGCCGACCGGATAAGACCACGCGGAATCAGCGAGCCAGCCATCATACTTCACCACCATATCAATGGTAACGATATCCCCGTCCTTCAATGGCTCCTTGCTCGGAAAACCATGGCAAATCACATCATTAACCGACGCGCAGGTGGCATATGGATATCCGTGATACCCCTTCTGCTCCGGCGTCGCGCCGCGCTCTGCCAGAAACCGCTCGACAAATTGATCAATCTCCAATGTCGTCACGCCCGGTTTAATCATCTTGGCAACCTGCCGGTGGCATTCGGCGAGAATGTCCCCTGCCTTATTCATCTTGGCGATTTGTTCTGGTGTTTTAAGGATTATCAATCCTGCTCACTCCTTCTCATATGGCTGTTATCTCCTATTCAAATCAAAAAGCCTTAGCTGACCGAAGATTCTGAAGGACAGGCATCTGCCTCTCCCCACTCCCCGGCCAATAAGGCTGATTCACAATCACAAGGTGTATCTGCTTTCTTCTGGTCTGTATCCAAAAAAAGAAAAGCGAAAAGCGCCCTACCTCATCTTATTCTACTCCTAAGCCAAAGGAACCTCAATCATTTCCATTAGGAATGTCTGCCTTTCGGTTTACACGCGGGCAGGCAAGGAAATGGAGGCGTATGCTTGTTGCATCCTCGGAGGCAGCTTCAACTCGGCTGTAACCCAGAAAGTTATATGACTCTCAATGACCATGAACAGAATCAGGGCACGCAGCATTTTATCTAACTTCGAACTTCATTTATCCAATGACAATCGTTTCTCCTCATATCATAAATATAATGTAAGGTTGCGCAGAAACGATAATTTTACACGCGAGATCACAATTCCTTTCTTTTTTTCCTATGTTCATTATATCAAACGGACCGTTTCTTTAGCTTTCCACTTGTTTCCGGCAGCGTCAGCGCAGGGCAACGACAGCCAAAGCCACATCAACTGCAAATGTAATATCGCAAGCTCTACCTTTAATACGAATCCAAAGGCAGAAGGAAACAAAAAAACCTTTACCCCGTTTATCGGCGATAAAGGTTCCATCTTATCAGAAATAGCCGAAAGACATGTTCGTGCCACGAAATGACGACTGTGCTGCATCTGCTACTCCCCTTCACTTGAATTACAATAGTTACAGCAGCTGTTTAGCCGCGCCAATAGACTTGCAGAAATTTATACATTCCCTATATATTTCTCTTATTCTTCCTCCAAAAATAGAGCCATCCCCCCGCTGCCAGCAGCACTGCTGCAGCTATCCACAAGACGGGCTTCAGTAAGAATGGAGATTGACCTGCGCCGTGACCTTCATCTGGAGGGACGCCCTCAGCAAGTGTATCGGGCCCTGATTCACTCGGAGCAGATGCATCTTCTGGAGGATATCCATCTCCAAGCTCAGTTAGCTCTTGGCCTGCGGTCAAGAGGAGCTTCGTACCATCGCACATCCCTGTTCTCAGCTGACCCGATTCGGCAGACGCGAACACCAGGAATTCGCTTCCTACGGCAAACTGATCATAACCGCAGCTGGATGATGACACCGCCGTTGTAAGCTGCGTCATTCCAGCTAATTCGCCCTTCCATACTTCGGTTACCTCTAACGTAACATGGACCGGATCTGCGGATGACATCACCAGCTTCGCCTTCGGGCCAACCAGCTTGGTCACTTTGCCTGCAAATACCGCTGCACTCCGTTCCAAGCCCTCCTCAACCGTAGGCGGCCCCGCACAGGAGCAAGCAAATACGTTGGCTGGTTTGACCGTGTACAGGCTCATGAGCAGAAACAAGCAGCTTAGTATGATAGCCATGGATTTTCTCATCAATGAATCACCTCAACCCTTAGACGGCCCCCTCCCCTAAAATGTTCCAGCTGGGTATCCATAAATACACCCAATCTGGGATCTACCTTGCAGATCACGGTGAGGCGGCGCTGGACGGCAAGATCCAAAGTGGAGAGGGCATCCAGCAAAAGGCTCCATCGTCATTGGCTATTTACTGGCGATGATCAGATAATGACGCTCCGTAGGATACTCGATGCCTTGCACATGCAGCCCTGCTTGCTCCAACAAAGCCTTCATCACATATGGATCAACCCGGTTCGGACGGGGAACCCGCTTCTCGGCTGGGTCCTCCTGCCACTCCAGACACAAGCATCGTCCTCCTGGCCGCAGCACCCTTGCCATCTGGCGGATGGATTGCTCCAGCTGATCGGTGATATGAAGGATCAGGGAGGCAATGACTCGATCCACAGCTTCATGCTCGAAAGGAAGGTTTTCCAGCATCCCTTCCATCACCTTAACATTCGCAAGTCTCTGTTCCTGTGCACGCCCCCGCATCATGTCCAGCATGGCCGGCTCGGTATCCAGCGCGTAAACCGTCCCTGTCGTTAACGAGGCTGCCGGTATGGAAAAATAACCGGTACCCGCCCCGATGTCAAGGACATCCACCTCGCCGCTCACTTGGAGCTTCTCCAGCAGCGAAGATGCCGGTAACTCCTTCTTCCTTTCCGGACTTTCCAATCGGTCTATGAGTGACGGATCAAAGCTCTCTTTCATGGTATCGCTCTCCTCCTCGCATGATTGCATTTTGCTCATATGTACGTTTATGAATCCTGTTAGGGGAAAAAACCCTCTATCGATCTACCATACCGTTGATAGGCAATGATGTAAACCGGTTCGTCGCTTAACCACTGTAACATCCATCTATCACTATATCGATCCTTATATGACAGTAGTACTGATAAGATTTACGCTGTTTGAGAACCATTATATATAATAACTGATCGTAAAGAACACGCTGAATGATGATAAATCAGACTAAAAAGGCACCACCACGATCCTAATGACCATGAAGCTGCCCCATTTGTACCATTCGTCACGGCTTATCCTCAATCCGCACCTGCTCTGCCAGAAAATCCGCAAGATGAACGGCCTCTACGCCATTTTGCATACCGGCACGCTCGATCCCCCACTTCATCTGCAGCAGACATCCCGGGTTCGAAGTCACGATGACCTTGGCTCCGGTAGCCTCCACATGTTCCATCTTGTGATCCAAAAGCGTGGTCGACATTTCCGTCTGCGTGAGATTATAAATGCCGGCTGAACCGCAGCATACCTCAGCCCCCTGCAGCTCGCACATCTGTACGCCCGGAAGCTGCTGCAGCAGCTTGCGCGGCTCTCCTTGCACCCGCATCACATTGCGCAAGTGGCAGGAGTCCTGATAGGTGACAGTTATGGCCTCGTTCTGTTCGCTTTTCGCATGAACCGGCGTAAGCGGCCTACCGAGGCTGTGCAGCAGCTCGGAAATATCCTTCACCTGATCTGCAAAAAGAACAGCCGCTTGCTGAAGCCGCTCATCCGGTTCGGCATGCATCAGATGATCATATTCCTTCAGCAGGGCGCCGCAGCCACCCGCATTGCTTGCAATGTAATCCACGTTCGCTTCCCCAAAAGCCCATATGTTCCGGCCGGCCAGCTGTTTGGCATCGTCCATTTCACCGGCATGGGCATGCAGCGCACCACAGCATACCTGCTCCTCCGGAATGACAATCTCAAACCCGGCCTGACGCAGCAGCCGTACGGTGTTCACGTTCGTGGATGCAAACATGACGTCCATAATGCAGCCACGGAACATGCCGACCCGGCCGACCTTAGATCCGGCCGCAGGGATAACCATAAGCCCCGAACCGCTGTCTGTCTTCTCGCGGCGGTAGGGCAAGCCAGCCTTGCTCCACAGCTCTTCCAGGCCATCGCCTGTTACGTCAGGCAGCGCCTTTTCCAGCTGCTGAAGATGGTCGGGAAACAGCCTCATGGCCCCGGAGCTGCGCGCAAACTTTTGCAGCCCGGATTTCTGATAGAACGAAAGCGTCTTGCCGATCAGCTTCAGTCTACCGCGATGCGGGAAAATCCCTTGCAGGAACGTCTTACGGACGACTCGTACCGGCAGCGAATAAGGCTTCTCCGCCGCAATGGCCGCCCGGGTCTGCTCGATCAGCTGACCATATTTCACATCGGAAGGACAAGCAGGCTCACAGGCTCTGCAGCCCAGACAAAGATCCATCTGGCTACGAAAGCTTTCATCCGGTTCCATCAAACCATCCACAACCGCTTTCATAAGCGCAATCCGCCCGCGCGGGGAGGCAGCTTCGAGCCCAGTCTCAAGGAATGTCGGACAGGCGGTCTGGCAAAACCCGCAGCGCATACAGTTCGTCAATTGATCCTCATCCAGCGTCAGCTTCAGCGATTGTGCGAGCTTCTCATGGGTTGGATTCATGCGCTATCGCCCCCTCTCACGATGTTTCGATCTTCTGATCCTGATCCGAGATCGAGCCCCGCTCTGCCTGCTCCGTCCGCTCCTGGAAGACAATCCGCTTCCGGGTTTCCGCAAACAACTTGCCGGGATTCATGATCTGATGCGGATCGATCGCATCCTTAATGGATTTCATCATTTGGATGCCGGCTTCGCCCACCTTCCATTCCAGGTAAGGGGCCTTCACGATACCGACGCCATGCTCGCCGGTAATGGTGCCCCCCATGGCAATCGCAGCCTCGAAAATTTCGGCGAATGCCTCCTCCACACGGTGAATCTCTTCCGGGTCACGGGCATCCGTCATCGCGGTCGGATGCAGGTTGCCATCTCCGGCATGGCCGAATGTGCAAATCTGCACGTCGTATTTCTGTGCGATACGCTGAACTTCAACCACCATGTCCGCAATCTTCGAACGAGGGACCGTCGCGTCCTCCAAGATCGTGGTCGGCCGCAATCGGGACAGCGCCGCAAGCGCGCTCCGCCTTGCCTCCATTACCTTCGCCCCTTCTTCCGGTGTCTTGGCGATGTTGAGCTGAACCGCCCCGGAGGCGAGACATATCTCTTCCAGCTTCTTCAGATCCCGCTCCACATCATCGACGCTGCCGTCCTGTTCGATCGCCAGCATCGCTTTGGCGTGTACCGGCAGTCCGATTTTGGCAAAATCCTCAACCACCTGGAGAGTCGGCTGATCCATAAATTCCAGGGTACACGGGAAAATATGATTCGCTATAATATTCGAAACCGTTCGGGCCGCCGCGTTGAGATCGTCATAGACGGCAACCATGGCCTTCCTGTAAGAAGGCTTCGGAATCAACTTGACCGTGGCCTCGGTCAGAATGGCCAGCGTACCGCCCGATCCTACCAACAGTCGGGTCAAATCGTACCCTGCGGCGTCCTTCACCAGCTTGCCGCCTGTGCGCAGGATGCTCCCGTCCGGCAATACAGCCTCCAAGCCGAGTACGTAATCCTTGGTCGTTCCATACTTCAAGCCGCGCAGGCCACCAGCCCCCAGAGCGATGTTGCCGCCCATCGTGCAGATAATCATGCTGCTTGGATCCGGAGGATAGAATAATCCCGTCCGTTCAACCGCCAGATGAAACTGCTTCGTATTCAGACCCGTCTGGAAGGTCGCGGTAAGATTATCGGCGTCGATCTCCAGCAGCTTATTCATACGGGTCATGACCACGATCAGGCCGCCCTGAAGCGGAATGGTCCCGCCGCACAGATTGCTGCCTGCGCCCCGCGTAATCACGGGTATGCGATGTTTTGAGCAAATTTTGACGATGTCGGAGACCTCCTGCGTACTTCCGGGAAAGATAACCCCGTCCGGCATCGCTTGATATAACGGCGTAGCATCATAACTGTAAGAAACGAGGCTCTCCGGATCATCCTTGAACCATTTCCCCCCAACCACGGCGGCCAGCTGCTCGCGAATGACAGATTCCAGCATGTTGTTTCTCCCCCTCCCCTATAGGTTTTGAGTGTAATAAAGATAATCCGCTACTTAACAAATCGGTTCCAACATTATCTACGAACCATCGCTTGGCTCTTCCGTTTGCTGGGCTTTAATGAATGGTTTATGGCAGTGCCAGCTTCCCCATAACGGTCGGTCTGTTCGCTCCGGTAGCTGCCGGCAAATTGTTAGGAACGCCGAGCATGAAGTCATTGCCCAGCAGTGCAAAAATCACGGCTTCCTTGGCATCGTCATCGAAGCCCAGCGCCTTGGAGGTCATGACCTTCTGCTCCGGCAGCAGTTCCCCTAACATCGAGAGCAGCGTCTTGTTATGGGCCCCTCCGCCGGTTACGATCACTTCATCGATTGAGTGGCGTGGAAACACGTATTTCACATAGCTATCCGCAATGGAATGTGCGGTAAACGCCGTGGCCGTGGCCATCGTATCCTCATCCGAGAGGTTCCTGAGCCCGGCTTGCTCCAGAAACGAAACCGCATAGTTGTGACCGAACAGTTCCCTGCCCGTTGATTTCGGCGGTTCTGCATGAAAATAGGGATGCGCCAACATCTCCCTTAACAATTCCTGATCCGGGTTGCCTCGGGCAGCCCATTGTCCTCCGTTGTCATACGAAAGCTGCCCTCCGGACAGCATATGAGCTGCGGCATCCATGATCATATTGCCGGGTCCGGTATCAAAGGCCAGCACATCCGAAGGATCCGCCCCTGCGGGCAGCGCCGTGCAATTACCGATCCCGCCGATGTTCTGCAGCAGTCTTCCCCGCTCCGGGTGCCGGAACAGGATCAAATCTCCGTAAGGGGCAAACGGGGCCCCTTGCCCCCCAACCGCCATATCCGCCGGCCGGAAGTCTCCTGCCGTAAGTTTGCCGGTATGCTTGGCGATAACGGAAATATCGCCGATCTGCAGAGTGGAAGCGACAGCATAAGGATCCCCTTGTTCGGGTATGGGCTGATGCCAAATCGTCTGTCCATGAGAGCTTACCAAATCCACCTCATCGATTCGCATGCCGGCATCGGCAACCGCTTCCAGGACTGTCGCTCCAAACTGATACCCCAAGTATGCATTCATACTGCAAACAGCAGCGCTGTTGGAATTCTCCTCACTGCACAAATCGCGCAGCCGCTGACGGAGTTCCGGTTCGTAAGGCTTGTTATAGTAATGCAGCAGCTCAAGCGATGCTTCGAAACCGCTGCCGTGAATGCGGACGATGGCCGCATCGATGCCGTCAAGCGAAGTGCCCGACATCAAGCCGACCACAACGGTAGGCCTTCCATCCTTCCATGGCGAGAACAGCATGTTTTACGCCTCCCCGTACAGCAGATAAGGAGCCCGCATCGTTCTCCACTGCTCCGCATCCTTGCCCCACTCGGCAATCATGCGCTGAAGTCCAGCTTCTTCGTGGATATGCCGTCGAACTTCCTCGCTGCCCGTCAGCAAATCAATAAAGTACCGATTACGTCCTTCCGGTGGGCTAAGCCACTGGAACTGATCCGGGTACATCCGGCTGACCAGGTGCAGCAGCACAAGTCCTGTGCGCACAGCCTCCACTTCTGCCGGATGAGTGACAAAGAGCATCACCCCGCCGCAGCCTTCGCCCTGATGCTTCGAGAAGGTAGGCGTCATGTACATGGAATGGGCATGAACGCCTGTCAGTCCGTACGCGTTGAACGCCTTCGCCAGCTCTTCGCCATTGACCCATGGAGCGCCGATCCATTCAAACGGCCGGGTCGTCCCCCTGCCTTCCGAAAGATTGGTCCCTTCGAAGAAGCAGGTCCCGCTGTACAGTCGTACCGTATCCATCGTGGGGATGTTCGGCGACGGCAGTACCCACGGCAGGCCCGTGTCGGTATATTCCATACCGCGCGTCCAGCCTTCGAGCCCAATAACATCCAGATCGCAGCCTGTTCCCCGCATGTCATTGGCCATGCACGCGAATTCGCCGATGGTCATCCCGGTGCTAATCGGAATCTGCCATCCGCCCACCATGGATTCATATCCCTGCTTAAGGAAACCTCCTTCAACTCGCTTGCCGCCCAGCGGATTCGGCCGATCCAGGACAAGCAGGCTCTTCCCATGCTCGGCGCAGGCCTCCATGACGTACAGCAGCGTTGTCATATACGTATAAAAACGCACCCCAAGGTCTTGTATATCGAAGATGACCGTATCCACGTCCTTCAGCATGTCGGCGTCCGGTTTACGCCGTGAGCCATACAGGCTGTACACCGGCACGCCGAATACCGGGTCCACTTCATCATCGACGTGCTTGCCTGCCTGCAGTTGGCCGCGCAGCCCATGCTCGCAAGCGAATAAAGCCGTCAATTCCGATTCGGGCAAACCTGCAATCACCTCGATAGATGAACGAAAATCCGACGTGAGCCCCGTCGGATTCGTAATGACGCCAAGGCGACGACCCGTGATTTTCTCATGCTTGATGTCCGGCAGCACATCAATTCCGCTTCGTACGTTACCTCTTGTCATATGCTTACACCTCCTGCTTTCGAGGCTACGACACCGTCCTCCGCCGGTTTGGCCTCTTCCGGATTCAGTACATTATACGTAACCTTATGCTGGTATATGGCCCACATGCCGTTAAACAAAAATCCGAAGCCAACGACCGTAACCATCAGAGGAATCGCAACGCAGAAGGCTTGAAAGCAAGCGCCCAGCGTATATGCCGGAAACTTCAGGAACAGCTTCACGCTGTGGGCCATGGCCTTGAAGATGCCCATCCCTTCCTGAATGACAAGCTGAAAGGTGTAGAATTGGGAGATGAGCGCCATGATAACAAAATAGGTCTGGAACACTCCAATCGTAAGATAGCCGATTCCCTCTTTGCCCCCGTAGTACCACCAGGTGGACCACAAGATGAGCACCATCACCACGAAGAAGAAACCCATGACTACCGCAGGTCCAAATCCCTTAAGCGCACCTTGAAACACATCCTTGAGTCTCGACTTGCCCCGTTCCGTTCTGCGGTGATACGCATAACAAACTCCGTAAAACAACGGCATGTACAGAACCGGCAGCAGCACCAGCGCCGTCCATAGCGGAACGAACATAACCACCGTAACGAGCACCAGCGAGGTAATCATGCTGTATAAGGCCACCGCCGTAATCTCACGGTAAATCTCAACCCCGGTCTTCTTCAACACATCATTCAGCTTGCGCATAGCTTTCCTCTCCTCTTCGTCGTTGTTTACCAATCGATACGCTGCTCCGTCTCAGGATCGAAGAAATGCACTTTATCGAAATTGAAAATGAAGGTTTTGTCCATGCCCGGATAACCCGTCGTTTCCGGGTGAACCTTCGCCGTAACCGTCCGGTTCCCTACGCGGAAGTACACCAGATTCTCCGAACCCAAATGTTCGACGACCTGGACCTTCGTGGAGTACTTGTAATCCAGATTGGTTGTGCCCGGCATATCCTCACCCGTAATATGCTCAGGGCGGATCCCCAGGATAAGGTGCCCGTTATCGTATTTGCTCAGCGCACCCGCCATCGAATCCGGGATGGTAAATGTGCCGCCTTCCATCCGGAGCACGTTCCCTTCCTTCTGCACATCGATGAAGTTCATCGGCGGGGAGCCAATAAAGCCGGCTACGAACATATTTTGCGGATTCGCATACAGCTCGGTAGGAGATGCAATCTGCTGGATAATTCCGTTGTTCATCACGACGATCCGCTCACCGAGCGTCATCGCTTCAACCTGATCATGCGTGACGTATACAATGGTGGCTTCCAGGCGCTTGTGCAGCTCGGACAGCTCCACCCGCATCTGCACGCGAAGCTTCGCATCCAGGTTCGACAGCGGCTCGTCAAACAGGAACACCTGCGGATCGCGCACGATGGCCCGCCCTACCGCAACGCGCTGACGCTGTCCGCCGGACAGCTCGCGCGGCTTTCGATCAATCATCGACTCCAGTCCGAGAATGGCGGCTGCCTGCGATACCTTTTGCTCAATATAAGCCTTGGGCTTCTTCAGGTTCTTTAAGCCGAAGGAGAGATTCTCGCGAATGGTCATATGGGGATACAGCGCATAGTCCTGAAACACCATCGCGATATCACGATCTTTCGGGTGAAGATTGTTTACCACTCTGTCGCCGATGATGATATCCCCGGACGTTTGGCGCTCCAGCCCGGCAATCATGCGCAGGGAAGTGGTTTTGCCGCAGCCGGAAGGACCGACGAAAACAACGAACTCTTTATCATGGATCACAAAGTCCGACCCCGCTACAGCGGTAAACGTCCCTTTGTTGTCGTCTACAAATTCTTTTCGTATATTACGGAATTCTACGCGTGCCATAACTTTGCCTCCTTCTAGCCTTTAACGGCTCCAATGGTGATGCCTTGCAGGAAATAGCGCTGAAGCGAGAAGAACAGGATCATCATCGGCAGTGCCGCGACGGTTGCTCCAGCCATAAGTGCGCCGAAATCGGTCGTGTCCGCATAGACGAAGGAAGCAAGACCGACCTGAATCGTCCTCATCTCCGTCGAGTTAGTCACGAGGAAGGGCCAGAAGAAATCATTCCAGGATGCAACAAACGTGAAAATCGCCAGCACGGCGAGACCTGGTTTCGCCATCGGAAGAATAACCTTCCAGAAGATGCCGAATTCGCCGCAAGCGTCGATACGCGCTGCATGAATCAGAGAGGTAGGCAGTGATGACATGTACTGCTTCATCAAGAAGATGTTGCCCACACTTACAATGCCGGGAAGAAGAATAGCCGTATATGTATTCCCGAGATCAAACACGTCAATCATCAAAATATAGAGCGGAATCAGCGTCACCTGCGCCGGGATCATCATCGTACTGAGCAAAATCCAGAATACCGCTTTGTTCCCCGGAAACTTCAGCTTCGCAAAAGCATAACCTGCGAGCGAAGCCAGGAATACGTTGGTCACCGTCAGGATGGATGAGATCAATAAAGAGTTAAAGAGCCACCTCATGACGTCGGTTTTGCCAAAAAAACGCTCGTACGGGGCTACGGAGAATACCTCCGGTATCATTTTCGGGATAAACGATGCTGCTGACTTGGTGTCCTGCACAGAACCGATCAGCATCCAGTACATCGGAATGATCGTCAGAACGCTCCATACCACCAGGATGACCGAGGCCACAATCAGCATGATCACTTTTGATCTTGATTTCATAGGTGCACCCCCTTTTAGCTTCAGAAATAAACGTTAGTACTCCACGTCGGACGAGAAGTACTTGAACTGAATGATGGAAATGACAATAATCAATGCAGCGAGTACAAAAGATTGCGCTGCCGCGAGTCCAAACTCGTAGAAGTTGAACGCCGTGCTGTAAATCAGATAGGCGATCGTTGTCGTCGCGAAGTTCGGTCCGCCCTGCGTCATCAAATACACGGAGATAAACACCTGGAAGGATGTTATGACGCCCGTCACCAGCAGGTATAATGTGGTTGGTTTCATCAGCGGCCACGTAATGCGCCAGAATTTGGACCAGCCGCTGGCATGGTCGATGTCCGCGGCTTCATAGAGCGATTTGGGAATCCCGCCCATGGCGGCCAGATAGAGAATAATACCTGCACCATGCGAACCGAGCCAGTTCATCAAAATGAGTGAGAAGAGCGCGGTGTTCGATTTACCGAGCCATATGACCGGGTCCAATCCGAACAAACCGATAAAACGATTCAACAGCCCGGCATGCGTCGGGTCGTAAATCGCGAGCCACACGACCGAAATGGTGACGCCGGAAGCAACGGCCGGCAGGTACATTGTAGCCTTGAAGAACGTTTGCCATTTGTTCTTCATCTGAAAAATAAAAAAGGATAACGCATACGTAATGACAATGTTGACCGGAACCGTGCCGATCGTGAATATGACTGTATTCTTCATGGATTTCCAGAACACTTCATCCTGTACCATCCGTGTGTAGTTGTCCGTTCCAATCCATTCGGAGCCCATTACGCTGTATTCCTGGAAGCTCATCAGAAAAGCCGAGGCGACAGGGTAAAGCGTAAATATCAAGAACAACAAGACTGGGGCCAGAATGAATAAATACGCCCATCCATATTCGCGTAGGTACCCCTTCATGGGGGGACGTGATGGCCGGGCTTGCGCCGGGGCAGTCTGCATTTGATTTCCTCCTTTGCGCACAGGTGAAGTATTTTCATGAAGCCCTTATAGAGCCTTTAGCGATTGGTTTAAAAAGGGAGTGCCCCGATCGTTCCTGCTAAGGACAACGGGACACCCCCTTATAACTTCAATTACTGTCCTAAAATTTGTTTGCCTTTGTCCTTGAAGTCTTGTGCGATCTGCTCCGGCGTCTTCTCACCCGAGAACAGCGCTTGGATATTCGGCTTCACCACTTGCTCCTTAAACTTCTTCTGATTACCTGAAGCTTCTGCATCAAGGTTCAGAGTCACCGGAATTTCCTTGAAGTTTGCGAAAATTTCCGCTGCCTTAATTGTAGATTCCGTACCGAGTCCTTTACCTTCATAAAACTCCGCCTGGGATTTACGTACGAAAGGCAATACCAATTCGTTGGCGGAATTACCGGCTTTCGCCCCGCTCAATCCTTCCATGATCAGGAATGTGTTCTTTGCATGCTCTTCGCCTTTATCCTTCTTCTGCTTGAACGCTACATAACCTTCACCAAACATGGATGTCTTCCGCTCAGCCCCGTCATTATGCGGAACCGGCAGCAGAACGAAGTCGATTTTCGCGCCTTGGACCGTACCGCTGTCGATATCCTTCGCACGGTTCTGCAGCATCACGTCATAGTAAGGGATCGCCTTGGACACGATCGCGGCTTCCTCGGCGTAGAACAGGTCCATCCGTTTTGCCGGCGTAATCGCGGCAGTCTCGGCAGGCAGATGACCGGCTTTCATCAGATCCGACACGAAGGTCATCGTATCCAGAATCCGTTCGTCGTTCCATTGGAACTCGCCTTTATCGTTCAATACGTCCGGCATGCCGTTGCTGCGCGTCAGCATTTCCATGAAGTCCAGCGAAGTGCCGTCCGTTACGAGCGCATATTGCGTATTGCCATTAGGAAGCTTCTTGGTCAGCTTCTCGGCAGCTGCCTTGAACTCGGTCCAGGTCCAGCCGTTCTCTTGAATGGCCTTCCAGTCGATTCCCGCTTCTTCGAGGATCTTCTTGTTGCCGCCCCAAGCCCAAAGGGATTGGTACAGCGGAAGCCCATACTGCTTGCCCTGGATTTGACCCAGCTCAAGCGTTCCCGGCAGGTAGTCGTTTTTGATCTCGTCCGTAATATAAGGGGTCAGTTCCAGTGCCAGGCCTGTATCTACATAAGCGCCATCCACCGCGTGGAAGTAAAGATCAGGCGGGTTACCGGCATTCAGGGCCACGTCGAACTTCTTCGGACCTTCAGCCCAGGAGAGCACTTCGGTTTGGACCGTAATATGCGGATATTTTTCTTTCAGATCCGCTACATGCTCTTTCAACTCATCTTCGTATTTACCATGTACCGGATAAGTCCAGACGACAACCGTATCCTGCTTCGGTGCGGCTTCACCGTTTCCTTCCGAAGTGGTTCCTGTTCCGCCTTCCGGAGTCTTCGCCCCGCCGRAACCGCCGCAAGCTGCGGTAAACACGAGCATTAAAGAAGCCAACAATGTAAGCCAACCTTTTTTCTTCATGTACTACTCCCCTTATCATTTATATATTTGTGGTTTTCGCTATGAACTACAACCGCTTGATCGCTTGCCGGCTCTCATCCAGGTATTTCACTGAATTCTCGTAATTCCGGCTGGCGACGCCAAGATATAAAATATCGATAAGATTAAGCTGCGTAATACGAGAGGACATCGCGCCACTGCGAATCTCGTTCTCCGTGGAGGAAGTGTACAAGGGAATGTCCACCGATCGGCTCAGGGTAGAATCGCCGTATTTGGTAATGCCAATCGTCTTGCATCCCTTCTCCTTCGCAATCGCTGCTGCGCGGATTACTTCATCCGTTTCACCGGAGTAGGAAATGCATACGGCCGCATCATCTGGAGTCAGCAGCACCGCCGAGGTGAGCTGAACATGAGGGTCCGGAAAAGATATGCATACCTTATTAATCCGCAAAAATTTCTGTTGGGCATCCATCCCGATCAGATTTGAAGCCCCTACCCCGAACATGAAAATGCGCTTCGACTGATCGAGGGCCAGAACGGCCTCTTCCACCTTCCCTTCCTCCATAATCTTCATCGTATCCCGAATCGATTGAATGTTGTTGTTCGAGACGTTCTGTATAATTGCAGAAATGCTGTCATTGGGCCGGATATCCTGATACCCGGTGGCTAATGGCTCCTGCAAGTCTCCGGCTACCTTCAGCTTCAGATCCTGATAGCCTTTGAAACCCATCGTTTTGCACAGGCGTACAATGGCAGCCTGACTGGAACCGCTTCGGACTGCAAGATCCGCGACCGACATCTGTATCATCTCTGCCGGTTCCTGCAAAATGAAGGCTGCAACTTTGCGCTCGGACGGATTTAATGAATCATACACCTCACGCAATCGAACCAATCCGCCGTTCATTTCTTGCCCCCCTTTACAAATCATCCTCTGACGGTCACTACTATGTAATATTACTTTACACATCTTGAATGAAAGCATGACTGGTATCGCTTTCAACATCAGTGGATTGAGTTCATTATAAATTGTATGAAATTATATTTCAATACTTAATTCATGATTTAAAATTTTATTTTACAACACTTCGGTTTTCTCCTATACTGGATATAGAAAGCGAAGTGGTTCAATATGGAAATTTTTATCGGTGTTGATGGTGGCGGTACCAAGACTGAAGCAACCGCTATCAATAGCGCTGGAGAAGTGTTGTCCCGGTATACCGGAGGTTCCACCAATCCTTATATTGTAACCTTTAATAAAGCGATGGAGGAACTCCGAACGGTGTTGGATGGGCTTCTGGCACCTCTTTTTGATAAGTCATTATTATTCACATCAATATGTCTTGGAATGTCAGGTGTGAGCTCTGCAGATGAACGACGCCAAGTTCAGTCTTTCCTTCATTCCTATCTCCAGCAGCGGCAGCTCTCGATGCATATTTACATGCGCTCGGAAGCCGAAATTTCATTAATGGCCGTACTGGAACGACAGTWTGGAATCCTTGCGATCTCGGGAACCGGATCCAATTCCTACGCTATAACCAAATCGGGAGACATTCACCGCGTCGGTGGCTGGGGACATCTTCTTGGAGACGAAGGCAGCGGTTATCAGATCGGACTTCAAACTCTGAAAACCGTCATTAAGAGCCATGAGGGCATTTTGCCACCCACCATCATGAGCAGCCTGATTGTTGCAGCCTATCCTCTCCAGCATATTACCGATCTCAAATCTTACATTTACCAGCCCGCTATAACGAAACAGGATATCGCTTCCTTCGCCCGCTGCTGCATAGAAGCAGCCGAAGCCGGTGATGAAGCGGCAGACCGTATCCTCCGGCAGCAGGCAGCAGAACTGGCCGATACAACAAGCGCTCTCATCAGGCAGCAAGCTGAATTCGCTGAGAGTGAACTCGTACGGATCGGCTCGATCTTCAAACATTCGCCATTGTTTCGGGAAACGTACGCCGGCATTCTGCTATCGCGTTATCCCCGCCTCCGGTTCCCTGAAGGAAATCGTGAACGTACACCCGCCCATGGTGCGGCTCTGTTAGCCTGCAAGCTATTTACAGACGGCGTCTCTGACTTGCTGTAGCTTTACATCAGTGCCCGTCCATATTCCAAGGCAAAAAAGGAGACCTGTCTCATGACGAATATTCTAAGTCAATTGACAACCGAACAGCCTCATGAAAATACGCAGAACATTGATCAGTTGAGCTCAGAACAAATTATGATCCTCATCAACAGCGAGGATAGCCTGATCACTGATGCGATCCGCGAGCTTATTCCTCTTATAGCCAGAGCTGCAGATCTCGTCGTGGAAGCTTTCCAGAAGGGCGGCAGATTGTTCTATATAGGTGCCGGAACCAGCGGCCGAATCGGGATTCTGGACGCCTCCGAGTGTCCGCCTACCTACGGAACAGACCCTTCCATGGTGCAGGGATTGATCGCAGGTGGTTTCAGAGCCGTGAAGGAAGCTATCGAAGGTGCCGAGGATAGCGAAGAGTTAGGTGAACAGGATATCAATGAAAACGGTATCAACGAAAAGGATGTTGTCATCGGCATCGCTGCAAGCGGCCGAACGCCCTACGTTCTTGGGGCGATGAGACGTGCCAAAGAGCGTGGAGCCGTTGTCATCGGACTCTGTAATAACTACGAATCGCCGATGCATCAGTACGCGGATTTTGTAATTGAAGCTGTTGTCGGACCCGAAGTAATTATGGGCTCCACGCGCATGAAGGCCGGTACTTCGCAAAAGCTGATTCTGAACATGCTGACAACGACCGCCATGATTCGAATCGGCAAGGTGTACAAAAACCTGATGGTCGACCTCAACCCGTCCAATAACAAGCTGGTGCACCGCGCCAAACGCATCATTACCCTGGCAACCGGAGCATCAGAGGATGCTGTGGAAAAGGCGTACCATGAAGCCGGCGCCCACGTCAAAACCGCTATCGTGATGCTGCTGGCTAATGTCAGTGCCGCGGAAGCATCCAAACTGCTTGACGGCACCAGCGGATTTGTGCGCAGCGCGATCGATATGAAAACGACGAAGTAATTTCAGGTGTGAGCTTCTATGGCCTATGATGAACATCTAACGTAAAATGAAACGGGATATCCTCAGATCATGTTGATCTGGAGATATCCCGTTTATTCGTTCGCCACTATACTTGTAGTCGTGGAGCCGGGCCATTTGGAACGCGTAAATTCATCGACCCTGGTCCGACTTCCATCCTACCTGTTGTTCACTCCACTCCCACAGACGAGCGGCCAGCTTCGGATCCCTTGCCTTCTCGGTGATTTTGGCCGGTTTGCATTTGACGTAGTATTCCCCCGTCACATGCTCCACTTCAGGACTTGAAGCCAAGTATATCGCTGTCCGAGCTCCTTCAAGGGGCGTTAAGAAGAACGGGCGAAGCATCTTGTGAACCGCATTGCCAAAGCCTGTATCCCTGTTTACGCCAATGCTGGTGCTGACGGCGCCAGGATGGAGCGTATTGACCGTGACCCTTGTCGGCTGCAGCCGACGCGCCAGCTCCTTCGTGAATAGAATATTCGCCAATTTGGACTGCGCGTACCCTTTGGCCACATTAAATCCCTTATCGAGATTAGGGTCATCAAAATGGATGCTGCCCACTTTATGCGCGCCAGAGGATACGTTCACGATCCTCCCCTGCCGGGCATGCTGAAGAGGCTCCAGCAGTTCGTTCGTCAGCAAAAAATGCCCCAGATGATTGACCCCCATCATGGCCTCATATCCGTCCTGCGTCAATTCCCGCTTGATGGTGACCACACCCGCGTTGTTCACCAATACATCGAGTCTGTCATATTTGGCCTTAAAGTCGGAAGCAAACGCTCTGATGCTATCAAAAGACCCCAAATCCAGCGTCATCAGCTCGATGTTCGAGCTGCCGCTCTCCTGCAACGCTTGCCGAAGAGCCGCTTCGCCCCTCGATTGACTACGACAAGCCATGATCACATGCGCTCCGCTTTTTGCCAGCTCCACTGTCGCAGCCAAACCCATGCCGGAGTTCGCCCCTGTTATCATGACGATTTTGCCTGTCATATCATTCATGCGCAACCTCCTGTTCGTACCCTTCTACCATTGTAATAAGAAAAACGACTATCGACGTACTTTCTAGGAAGACAGACCRCATTTAGCGGAAGTTTTTCTTGCGATATCAGGAAGGTCCATGCTTCGAAGTTTATACTTTCTGATATCTAAAGAAAAACGACTATCGACGTACTTTCTCAGGAGACAGACCGCATTTAGCGGAAGTTTTTCTTGCGATATCAGGAAGGTCCATGCTTCGAATTTTATACTTTCTGATATCTAAAGRAAAACGACTATCGACGTACTTTCTCAGRAGACAGACCRCATTTAGCGGAAGTTTTTCTTGCGAGATAAGGAGGGTAAGCCTCTGAAGTTTATACTTTCTTATTTCTAAAAAAAGCCCCGCCACCAACATCCATTTGGAGACGAGACTTCAATAACGCACCGGAAAAAGCTTATGTCAGGCTTATACGCCTCAGGCGGCGCCATTCATGGCAAGTATGATGGCAGCCAGACCGAAACAGAGATTCAGCAAGCACAGAAATACCAATGTCTGCTTCTGATTGAGCCCTGTTGCCAGCAAACGATAATGCGCCTGCGATGCATCGGCCTGATAGATCGGCTTGGACTGAAGCATTCTTCGGATGACCACAATGATATTATCGAAGATCGGTACGCCCAGTGCGAAGATCGGAACGAATAAGGACGCCAGAGTTGCACCTTTAAACGCACCATCCAGGGCAATGATCCCGAGTATGAACCCGAGGAAGGTTGCACCGGCATCCCCCATAAACACTCGGGCCGGCGGCTTATTATATCGTAAATATCCCAGCGCAGCACCTACAAGAATGACGGCCAGCAGCGCGGATTCGCCTCTGCCCAGCGTAATCGCAACAACAAACAGCGTGCCTCCGGATATGGCGGAGAGCCCTCCAGCAAGACCGTCGATGCCATCCGAGAAATTAATAACTGTCGTTACACCAAAAATCCACAAAATCGTTAAGATGAGCTGCAGCCATTCCGGCAGGTTAATATACTGACCCGTAAACGGATTGTTGAATCCTTCAAACGCGATGCCATAGCTGTATACAACAACGGCTGCGCTGACCTGTACAATGAGCTTCGGCAGCGAAGCCAGCTCCTTGCCCTGGGACTTATACCAATCATCCACAAGTCCGATGCCAAGAATAAGAGCACTACCGATAAAGATGCCTACCGCTTCCCTTGAAATGGCGCCGGTAAGCGCAAAATAAGTGATGAAAAATCCGATAAATATGGCGACCCCCGCCGTCAGCGGTATCGGCTCGCGGTGTATTTTCCGCTCGCTGTCCGGTCTTGGCTTGTCCACAAAATCAAGCTTGATCGCAAGTTTACGAAATGGCGGAATCAGTACCAATACCAGCACCATGGATATGACAAACGCTGCAAAATAGAGCATGGTTTCCTCCCAATAAATGATGAATAATGGAGAACATTGCATTCTAAGTATATGACTTATATCGAACTCTATCAACCTATCAAAAGAAAAAGACTGCTGCATCAGTAGAATTTCTACTTAGCAGCAGCCCTCCCGGACTCACAGGTTAAGACTCCTTCTTCACCGCAAGTCCAATGATCATAACGATAAGTGCCAGCAAAGCAATCAACTGATCGATGGTCATGGCCAAAAGCCTCCTTCAAGCAGGATGGCTCTTGCCCGGGCTACACATCTCCCTCTCCCGTTAAATGCCTTACGTTTTCCCCACTACCATCTTATGAGGGCCCCTACCCGTTTTATGACGGGACCGCCAAAAAAACCTGCTCCCGTTCATAAAACACGGGAGGGCAGGTTGTATCGGCATAGCTTGGAAAATGAGCTGTTCCGAATATGACTCGCTACGGATTAGGCTTCCCTTACTCCGTCACGATGTCATAAATCAATACAGGCGCATCCGCATGATCTGCAATCCGAATGCTTTCATACAGCTTCTGCTTCACGTCATCCACGTTCTCGCGGTTAGCATGAATGGTTACAAGGGAATCACCCTTCTTCACGGCATCGCCGACCTTCTTGTTCAGCATCAGGCCTACAGCCAGATCAATCTCGGATTCCTTCGTCGCGCGGCCGGCTCCAAGCAGCATCGCTGCGGTACCGATCTCATCCGCTACCAGCTCGGCGACAACGCCGTCCTGCTGTGCAGGAAGCTCAATCAGATATTGCGCCTTCGGCAAACGGTCCGGATGATCCACCACGGACGGGTCTCCGCCTTGGTTCTGAATGAATTCCTTGAACTTCTCCAGTGCCTTGCCGTTGCGGATAACCTCTCTGAGCTTCTCTTCGGCATCTTCAAGCGAATCTGCCTTCTGCGCAAGGTAAACCATCTGCCGGCCCAGAGCCAGGCACAGCTCCTCCAGATCCTTTGGTCCCTCGCCGCGAAGTGCATCAATCGCTTCCTGCACCTCCAGCGAGTTGCCAATCGCGGCGCCAAGCGGCTGGCTCATATCGGAGATGACTGCCATCGTTTTGCGGCCTACGTTGTTGCCGATGCTGACCATGGCGTGTGCCAATTCCTTGGCATCCTCCACCGTTTTCATGAACGCGCCTGCGCCGGTTTTAACGTCCAACACAATCGCATCCGAGCCAGCGGCGATCTTCTTGCTCATGATGGAGCTGGCAATCAGCGGAATGGAGTTGACGGTAGCCGTCACATCCCGGAGTGCGTACAGTTTTTTATCCGCCGGCGTGAGGTTTCCGGTTTGGCCGATGACGGCGATTTTATGTTGATTCACAAGGTTCACAAATTCGTCTTTGCTGATCTCCACATGGAATCCTTCGATGGACTCCAGCTTGTCGATCGTTCCTCCGGTATGACCGAGGCCGCGTCCGGACATCTTCGCTACCGGAATATCCAGAGCCGCTACGAGTGGAGCCAGTACAAGCGTCGTCGTGTCGCCTACGCCCCCGGTGGAATGCTTATCGACCTTGATCCCCTCAATTGCGGACAGATCAATCGTTTCGCCGGAGTTTACCATCGCCATCGTCAAGTCCGCCCGCTCCCGGTCGGACATGTCCTGGAAATATATCGCCATGTTCATGGCGCTCACCTGATAGTCGGGAATGTCTCCCTTGGTATATCCGTCGATAAAGAAATTGATCTCTTCTGTTGTCAGTTCCTTGCCGTCGCGTTTCTTCGCAATTAAATCAACCATTCTCATCGTACATTCTCCTCACTGTTTGCGATGATTGTATTCCTTCCACGGGCATCACTACAAATGCGGATCCGATCGCTGTTGCCCTCAGATTCCTTATATTGTTAATATTGTTGGAATCCGTGGGGCAAAGGCGACCGCTTCGCTTCTCCAAAACAAACCCGCTTTCTTCGTCGGGGCAGTTTCCTTACAGCGAAATCGCCGTATCCAGAGCCACTTCCATCATCTCGTTAAACGTCGTTTGCCGCTCCTCGGAAGAAGTCTCTTCCCCTGTGAGCAAATGATCGCTTACGGTCAGGATCGTCAGGGCGTTTACGCCGAAACGTGCGGCAATCGTGTAGAGCGCCGTTGTCTCCATTTCCACGCCGAGCACGCCATGCTGCATCAGCTTCTCCACCACGGATTTGTCCTCGCGGTAGAACACATCGGACGTGAACACGTTGCCGACATGCATCTTCAGGCCTTTCTCCTTGCCGCGCTCATACGCGCCCAGCAGCAGCGGGAAGCTGGCGATCGGGGAGAAATCATAACCGTTAAAGTGGTGACGGTTCATGCCGGAATCCGAGCACGCCGCCTGGGCCAGAATGACGTCGCGTACATGAACATGCTCCTGCATCGCGCCGCAGGTTCCGACACGGAACAAGTTTTTCACGCCATAATCCCGAATGAGTTCATTGACATAAATCCCGATGGAAGGCACGCCCATGCCCGAACCTTGCACGGAGATGCGTTTTCCTTTGTAGGTTCCCGTAAATCCGAGCATGCCCCGCACTTCGTTGTAGCAGGTCACATCCTCCAAATACGTCTCGGCAATAAATTTAGCCCGCAGCGGGTCGCCTGGCAGCAGAATCGACTCGGCGATATCTCCCGGTTTCGCTCCAATATGTGTACTCATGTCCCATTCCTCCACTTATTCGATTATTTCAAATCATTCAAAAAGCTGGTTCCGTGCTCCGGCAGCTTCACGCCGAAGTTGTCGGCAACCGTGGCGCCAATGTCGGCAAAGGTTTTGCGAAGCGGCAGCTCCTTGCCTTCCGTAAAGCGAGGAGAATATACGAGCAGCGGCACGTATTCACGCGTATGGTCCGTGCCCTTGTAGGTAGGATCATTCCCGTGGTCGGCCGTGATGATCAGAAGATCATTCTCCGTCATTTTCTCAAATACCTCGGGGAGGCGATGATCGTAATCCTCCAACGCTTGGCCATATCCTTGCGGATCGCGCCGATGTCCGTACACGGCATCGAAATCCACGAGGTTCAGGAAGCTCAGACCCTTGAACGGTTCACCTAGGGTTTGCACCATTTTATCCATGCCGTCCATATTCGATACGGTTCTGACCGCCTTCGTAATGCCTTCGCCATCATAAATGTCGGAGATTTTTCCGAGGGCGATGACGTCAAGACCAGCATCCTTCATCTCGTTCATCGTGGTACGTCCGAAAGGCTTCAAGGCATAGTCATGCCGATTCGCCGTACGCTTGAAGCTCCCCACCTCGCCTATGAAAGGACGGGCGATGATCCGGCCAAGCATATAAGGATCCTCCAGCGTGATTTCGCGGCAGAACTCGCAGATTTCGTACAGCTCTTTCAGTGGAACGATATCCTCATGCGCAGCGATTTGAAGCACGGAATCCGCCGAGGTATAAATGATCAGCGCTCCCGTTTTTACATGCTCTTCGCCAAGCTCTTCGATAATCTCCGTTCCGCTGGCCGGCTTGTTGCCGATGACCTTGCGTCCGGTCTTCTCTTCAATGCGCTGGATCAGCTCGTCCGGAAACCCGTCCGGGAATACGCGGAATGGCGTATCAATATACAAGCCCATGATCTCCCAGTGGCCTGTCATGGTGTCTTTGCCATTCGAAGCTTCCTGCATCTTCGTATAGTAAGCCCGAGGTTGATCCGCAGCAGGGATTCCCTCGATTTCCCGAATGTTGGACAGACCGAGCGCAGCCATATTCGGCATGTTGAGCCCGCCGCATTCGCGGGCAATATGACCCAGCGTGTCGGATCCGATATCGTCAAAATCAGCCGCATCCGGTGCTTCGCCGATACCTACAGAGTCCAATACAATTAAATGAATTCGATCAAAACGTTCCATATCCAAGTGATCCCCCTCATATAATGAGTTTTTACATCAAAACTATCCATAAGGCTCGCTTGTTGTTATCCTTCCATGCCTTGCTTACAGGAACAGTCCCGCAATCGTTGCCGACAGCACGCTCACCAGCGTTGCGCCGTACAGCAGCTTGAGGCCGAAACGGGCAACCACGTTCCCCTGCTTCTCGTTCAGGCCTTTGACCGCGCCGGCAATGATGCCGATTGAGGAGAAGTTGGCAAAGGATACCAGGAATACCGATACGATTCCCACAGTGCGTTCGGACATATCCGTGAAGTTGGCCAGGTCTAGCATCGCTACGAACTCGTTCGATACCAGCTTCGTAGCCATGATGCTGCCTGCATCCACTGCCTCTTTCCAAGGTACGCCCATGACAAAAGCAAATGGGGCAAAAATGAATCCCAACAGCTCTTGGAAGGTAATCCCGAAAATCATATCAAAGATGCCGTTGATCATCGCAATCAACGCAACGAAACCGAGGAGCATCGCAGCAACGGTAATCGCTACCTTGAAGCCGTCCATGATGTATTCACCCAGCATCTCGAAGAAGGATTGCTTCTCTTCCTCCTGCACCTCCAGGATATCCTCTTCCTTCTCTACCTTGTAAGGGTTGACGATGGAAGCGATGATAAATCCGCCAAACAGGTTAAGCACAAGCGCGGTCACCACATACCGCGGCTCGATCATGGTCATGTATGCCCCGACGATCGACATCGATACGGTGGACATGGCGGAAGCACACAATGTATACATCCGATGCTTCGGAATGAGGGCAATCTGTTTTTTTACCGAAATAAACACCTCGGATTGCCCCAGAATCGCGGAAGCTACCGCATTGTAAGACTCCAGCTTGCCCATGCCGTTGACTTTACTCAAGACGAGACCGATATATCTTACGATAAACGGCAGTACCTTAATATATTGAAGTATACCAATCAATGCGGAAATAAACACGATCGGCAGCAAGACGTTCAGGAAGAACGGACCCGCACCTTCATTGGCAATGCCGCCAAACACAAACTCGATCCCGGCTCCGGCATAGCTCAGCAGCGCTTCAAACGTATTCGCTATCCCTTTAACAAGATACTCGCCGAAATTCGTGTTCAGCAGAAAAAATCCAAGGATCAGCTGCAGCACAATCATGACAGCCAGCGGACGGTAACGGATGTGGCGCTTATCATTGCTGATAAGGAACGCAAGACCGAATACGACCAGCAAACCTAGTATGGCGATTATATATTTCATCGTCGTTGTTCCCCCATAGGTGTTTTTTTGATATGACACATCTACCGAATCATCGAAAACCGGATATTTGCAACTTCATTTAGTAGGAAGAGCTGGATTGACCGCCCTCCATAATTTTCACGCCGGAGCTGGCACCGATACGCGTTGCGCCCGCTTCGATCATTCGGTCCATATCTTCCTTGCTGCGCACGCCGCCGGAAGCCTTCACGCCGGTGTTCTCGCCAACGGTTTTGCGCATCAAGGCTACGTCTTCCGGTGTGGCTCCGCCCGTGGAGAACCCTGTTGACGTCTTCACAAAATCCGCTCCCGCTTTCACGGACAGCTGGCACGCACGTACCTTCTCTTCTTCTGTCAGAAGGCTTGTCTCAATAATAACCTTGACCAGGGCTTTGCCCTTTGCTGCATCCACTACAGCCTGAATATCGTTCAGCACAAGCTCATCGTTACGATCTTTGAGCGCACCGATGTTAATGACCATATCAACCTCCGTTGCCCCGTTAGCGATTGCATCCTTCGCTTCAAAAGCCTTTACTGCGGATGTCGTAGCTCCCAGAGGGAAACCGATGACCGTGCATACTTTGACGTTGGTGTCCGCTAGCTGCTCAGCACAGTAGGATACCCAAGTCGGGTTCACGCAAACCGAAGCAAATCCGTACTTTTTGGCCTCTTCCGTAATTTTCGCAATCTCGGCTTGGGTTGCATCCGCCTTCAAGAGCGTGTGGTCGATCATTCCTGCTATATTCATCTGGTTAAAACACTCCTTAATCTGTTTTTTTAGTGATTTGTAAAAGCGCTATCATAACACTTAATCCTTTAGACGGGACCATCATATCACAGCCTTGAACATATGTAAAACACATATTGAAAATATGTTCATTCCGATTTATGGCAATGATATTTATCATTGTTAACTAAAACGACAAGCCCTCATTCAGGAATAATCTAACAATTCCCTCCGTTTACTATGCTCTATACCCGATCAGGGTAAACAGAAACAAAGAATCGGCCTCCTATTAAGTTAGGGTCATCAATTATCTGCGCACAAAAAACACCCCGTCCAGGTAAGTTTGAAGCCGTAACCGGTTCGAATCTCCCTGAACGAGGTGCTGTAAATTTTGACAATATGTCAAACTTTTTATGATAACAAAGCTTGCGCCGTAAACTGGTCCGTCACCAGGATGTTTGCATATTTGCCGATTAGCGCGGCTCGAATGGCATCTACCTTACGCTGCCCGCCTGCCACGAGAATGGATTGCTCCTTGTGGCGCAAATCTTCCAAATCGATGCCCACTGTACGGTTGTTAATATCCTCGCTGCACACCGTGCCCTCCGCATCAAAAAACCGGGAGCAAATATCGCCCGCGCCGATCCGCTGCAGCAGCTTCTGTTCCTCCTTGCTAAGATACCCAAGTCTGAACAGAAGCGCATCCTCATGAACGGTACCCACCGTGAACATGGCGATGTTCGCTTGTTTGCCTAATTGGATAATCCGCTGGATATGCCGGTCCCTCTCCACCATCTCTTTCAGCTCGGTGGTGTCAAAGATGACGGGCAGCGGCAAATATCTCGCCATCGTGTGGTACGCCTCGGCAAACTACGCCTCGGCAAAC
>NZ_JBNDYG010000009.1:0-128369 GCF_049893405.1 Paenibacillus sp. Dod16 | reverse complement strand
TCGCCCCTCATCTTATACCTTGATTAAAACACAAGTGACCCACAAGAGGGTCACTTTTTTAAAGTGTCCTTCTTATGGGTCACAGTTCATTGTGCCAGGAGCGGCTGCTTTAAGTTTAAACTGTATTAACACTAGGGATGACATTGGGGATCGTAGTATTACGAAAAAATTTTGATCGGTTACTTTTGTTTTCGGTCCTCATTCATTTTTGCTGTAACTCTTCTAACATCTTCTGCATTTATTTTTCCATCCTGGTTCACGTCCAGCTTCTGCAAATCGCCTACCGGTTCTTTTCCTATATGCCTTGCTACCAGCCTGATATCATGATGATCTACGGTTCCGTTTCCATCCACGTCTTCGGGGATCGTTACTTTCGTTCCAATATGGATTCGGGACAAGTAGGTGCGGTCCGTGCCGTCCGAATAATACAGATATCCGTCATCGCCTATCGTAAAGCTATAAGCACTTGTTACCTCTCGATACTCCAGGGTAACCGGATCAATCGCAATGAGCTTGGAGCCGAAGAGCGCGTACAGTATACCGTCGGCATCCCATTTCAGCGGAACGGAAGACCATGCACCGTAATTGAACGATCCCGTGTGAACCTGCTTGCTCTTCACAATTTCCTTATTATCCGGGTCCATCGCGAAAATGGTACCGTTAACGGCTCCCCAAATCAGCCCATCATGGGGTCCTACTGTCAGTCGGCCGATAAATTCAGGTTTATCTATGCCTTCGATCTGTGGTGACCATTCCGCTAATTTCTCTCCAGTTAAGGCATTCATGGTAAACATTTTGGCTTCCTCTGCCGTCGGGTTGCTTCCGAGGCCGTTGTTAATATTCGTTGAACCGAAGATTATACCGTCTTTATAAGCAAGACCTACCACACTTTGATCTTGAACAACGTTTCGTATAACCTTCACGCCTGTCTTGTTCTCGGCATATGCGCTTGGATCAATGATTGTTACGGCTCCTCCATTAACCCCATATGCGGATACACTCCCAAAATAGATACGTCCGCCGCCGGACGTCGCTTCGATTAAACGATCCTGATGGGCCTCAGGGTCCACCTGCAGGAATTGGGAGGGATTTCCGTTACCCGGCGCTCTGGTTTGGTCATATTTATGAACATAAGCTTTGGGATACACTCCCATATACATGGCATTGTCATGATACACCATGCTGTCGGCCTGGCCGAGGGAAATCGAAGTCACCTGGTTCTGGTCCGGATCATAGACAGCCCCTGTACCTGCGCCCAATGTGCTCATAAACAACTGGTTATCCGAGCCTTTTTCAATGACGTGAATATTCAGCGGCGTCCCTTCAACGACCGGGCGCGTAGCCGTCATCTTATTCTGCGTAACGTTGAAATAAACGATTCCCCCGCCAAATTGCATGGTTACCAGATTCATGCCAATCAGATCCGGATTCTCATGCTGATCGATTTCGAGCCAATCGGCACCTCTAAGCCCGCTGCCATAGGCCATGCCCGTGGATCCAATCTCGCCCGTTGCCAAGTTGTAATATTTTAACGTGTTGTCCGCAATGAAGTAGACTTTGCTTTCATAAGAGTCCGTAACATGCAGACCAGTCACATTGGATAACACAACGTTCAGCCAGCTGGAAGACTCAAGATCATAGACATACATATTTTTGGATTCGGAATATCGGGCGAATATATAGCGGTTGTCAACCAGATTCATATCGTACACAAAGCCGGTTTCCTGTTGATCCATCAGGGGCTGCGCTATATTCGTTTTGCTTCCGGTCGCTAAATCCAGTTTGATGATTTGACCGTGCGCCGTACCGGCATAAATATGTCCTCCTGCTTCATCCAGTGCGATTGATCTTACGTATTCTTGCGGCTGGTTTCCTAGCATTCTGCCGTAATCTTCCGTAACGGTCCCCAAACCGAGATCGTATTTAAATACCTTTCCGCCGGGATAAGTACCGACATAGGCATTCCCCTTGCTATCGGTAACAAGTGACCACGGGCCTTCGTCAACAAAGTCGTGTATAAGGTTCATCTCTTTGGTCTCGGTTGAATACAGCCAGAGCGTTCTATGTGATGTCACATACACATGCTTTCCGTCCGGTGTGACTTCATGGTGCCAGGCATCTCCGCCCCCGCCCTGCAAGATCGATGTATGAATTACCTTATTCGTGGCCATGTCTACGACATTGAATTGGGCAGGAGAGCCTTTTACCGTTGTAAACATAACCTTTCGGCCATCCTGTTCCCCGACAGCCCCGTCATAGATGCTGATTCCCCGAATGGGTTGGGCCAATCGTTCCGGCTGTCCATACACTTTATCCTCCAACCGTATGGGATTCGAGAGACCTGCGGGGTTCGTGAGACCGGCGTCCTGCCATGCTTGTGCATTCATGGGTTTTGCCGGGAGGTTGGTTGTCATACAAGCACACGAAAGCATAACCATTAAGCCCATCTTCACTTTTACACGCTTCAAATTTCCGCACCTACCTTTTCAATAGAAGATATTTCAACCGTATAACCCTAACTTGATAGATGTTACTGAAGTGACGATGCATCCCGAATCAAATAGGCTGCTGCTTCAGATGAAATATGCTTCCCCGTTTGGGCGTGGACTTGATTGATAAATGCTGTGATATTCCCTTTTGTGGCCTTCGCAGCAAGGCTGTTCGCAATACCAGGATTATCGATCCATCCCTGTTCAGCGAATCGATACACAAGCTCTTCCAGACTCTCGAAACTAGTGACGATATGGAAATTCATCTCTTGAACGGATTCGTTGCCTGCCAAATCGGCTGCCCGTATCGTAAGCGTGTGCTCGCCCAGAGGGAGTCTGAATAACGGGAGGGCTGATGGATGATCTACCCGCTCTCCGTCCAGAGTGATGACGGTTCCGTCCGTATCCATACCCGACCATTCGTCCTGAAGTTCGAAATCCAGCTTCAAATCATCCGCAGTGCTGATATCTTCGGGTATGTCCGATTTCCAGCGGATTACGGGTCCCTCGCGGTCCACATGCAATTGAAGCTTACGCGGTGCCTCCTCGTTGCCAGCTTTGTCAATGGATCGATAAGTAAGCACGTGACGTCCATCCTCCTGCACACGCAATGGCGAACCATCGTAGCTGGTCCAATTTACTCCTTCATCCCAGGAGTATAAAGTGGATTCAATCCCGGCTCCTTCATCATAGGCCGACAGCGTAACCGTTACAGGGCTAACGAACCATCCATCCTTTCCATCAGGCTTCTCCGGATTGGTCGCAGGTTCTGTCGTTGGGGCCTGGGTATCCTCTTCTTCAGCATCGGAGACGGGAATCATGTACATTCGGGTTTCTTGCGCATAATAGATGTTTCCGTCATCCCCCAAGGTAAAGAGTGCCGATTTGATTCCCAGTTCTTTATGCTCCATCGTATCGGGATTCAATATGGTCAGCTGACCGTAAAGGTCGGTATAGAGCAGGCCATCGTTCCCCCATCTGAGGTGGATCGGCCTCCACATCCCGTAATCGGTGACACCCGGATAAATGACCTTGCTTTTAACGACCTCCTGCGTGGCAGGGTTCACCGCAAACAGAATGCCGTCTGCTGCTGCCCAGAGGAGTCCGTCTTGATCGAAGGTCAGCCCGCTGATCATGATCGGGGATTTAACGGCGCCCGGAATATCAGGCGTGAATTCGCTAAGCTTTTCGCCGCTAACAGCATCCCACACGAACATTTTTGCTTCCGACTCGGTTGGATCGATGCCGAGACCGCCTCTTATGCTGGTCGAGCCGTAAATTTTGCCGTCCCGATAAACCAATCCCACGATGCTCTGGTTCCGCACGACATGGCGATGAACATCAAACGTTTCGGTGGCCGGGTCGTACGCAACGAGCGCTCCGCCCAATTCTCCGTAATACGGTATGGTCCCAAAGTAGATTTTGCCTCCGCCCGTAGTCTGAACATAAGGACGATCTTGATCTTCCTCCATGTAGAATAAGGATTCCGGATTGAGGTTCGGCTTGTTCGGATCCGTTTGAACGGGAAGCGTTGTATCCAGCTTGCGAATCTCCGCTTTGGGATAAATGCCAAAGTATACGTCATTCCCGAGCGAGCTGATGCTTTCGGCTTGGCCCATCGGATACGTCGAATGAGTACGCGTAACGGGATCGAACACGCCTCCCAATGCGGAGGTCATGCCGCTTGTATAGATTTTGCCGCCCGGTCCTTTCTCCAGAGCCTGAATAAGCGTAGGTTGTCCTTCGGCAACCGCAGGCAGCGTCTTATGAATGCCGGACTCGAAGTTGAACAGTGCCGCCTTCCCTCCGAATTGGATCGTCACTAAGGTCTCGCCGGGAAGCTCCGGATCATCCGGAAAACGGACCCAGCCGGTAGAGCGGAAACCAGTTCCATAAGCAATACCCGTATCCGTGACCTGCCGCGTCGTCATATCAAAAGCTTGAACCTTCCGATTTTGGACGAAATACACTTTTCCTTCGCGTTCGGGCGACACATCAAGGCCGCCGTATCCGCTGTATACCTCATCCAGCCAGACGCCCCTCGCCATATCGTATATAATCAATGCGGTTGTTCCATTGCCGTTTAAGTAAGCGAAAAGGTAATCCCCCCTGGCATCCAGGCCATACACGAACGGGAGACTGCTTACGCCCGGTACGTCCCGAATCGGCAGTTCTGTCTTCTCCCCGGTAACCGGATCGAGCTTGACGATATGGCCTACCGTGCCGATACCTGCATATACAATACCATCCGCATATGCAATAGAACGAACATACCCTTGGCCTTCTACCATGGTTCCGTAATTCGTGAACGAATTCGTTTTGGGATCGAATTTAAACACCTTGGCGTTGGGATACGTCCCGCCGTATACATTCCCTTGCTCATCCGTGACTAATCCCCAGATAGAGGTTTCGCCTGGAATCGCAGGTCCCAAATCATCAAGTTCTTTAGTCTGGGGCGAATATCGGTAAACTTTGGATTGACCTGCTATATATAGCGTTCCATCTGGAGCAACGGTCTTAGCCCAGGAGCTGTCGGCATCCGGAAGCGGGATCGTCCGGAGCAATTTGTTGTCCACGAGGTCAATGACGTTTAACATGGCCGGCTTTCCATTCACCGTGGTATACATGACGTCACGACCATCCTCTTGACCATAAGCGCTTTCAAAAATGGCAATCTGCTGAATAGGAGCTCCCACGGTAACAGGGTCCCCGAATTGTTTGTTGATTGACGATTGAGCTTCTACAGGCGCTGGTTGCAGCGAAGACAATCCTAATAGGGTTATCGTAAGTATGATCAACTGGGTTTTGAACGGCACGATATTTAATTTCATCAAACTTCCCCTTTCGAATATGGTTTAGCCTAGCGTTTGGAACAAACGATTGCCCCTCCCCTCAATTAACCTACAGGACGAAACAAGTATGGACTCCATTTCGTACTTGCTCATCATTGTAAAAATACTCAAGGGTTCCGTAAATGTCTCATTTTCAGAGATTTTGATTTTCTCCAAGTAGATTTGATGAATCCTTAAACATCCCTCAAGCACGGAGGATTCAAAAGTGGTGGAAAATACAAATGAAGTGGAGAAATCAAAAAAACCGAAACCCTTAAATAAGGATTTCGGCAATATTGTCGCAACGGTTATTGAAGCTCCCATTAAGCTCTGCGAATGGTAAATTCAAAGGACATGTCCGTCGAAGGATCAAGTTGATACTCCTCATGAACCGGAGCCCCCCAGCTGTCGTCACCCCCAACCCCCATTTGCCGCCCGGCAATGGTAACAACGGTATGGTGAACGTTCGGCAGCTCATAATGATGCGTCGCGTTCTCCAGCTCAAATGCGGTATACGGCGATATATTGGCTTCTACCGGTGCTGCCGATGGTGCCTCCATCGTGATGCCATGACCTTGATCGCTGGTTATGGATACTTCGCGCACCCCCGTACGATTGCCCGATTCCTGCGGTACCAAGTAGGCTGATACATTATCCGCCGCACGATTGCGGAAGCGACACAATCTAGCTCCGAACGCACGGTCGATATAATTCTCTTCCGGTCCGTTTGCATACCAATCCAGGTTGTCGTAGTCCGCCGGTACTTTGAACGTAAGGGCAAAGATCGGCAGCTTCGGCAAGCCCGGTTCTCCTTGGTACCCCGCCTTTACCTGAATGCTGCCATCGGTAAATACCGTGTACGATACACGCACCCGTATTTCCTCGGACACGCTCAGTTTATACACGTAGGTCACGGTCGCGCGGTCCGAGTTCTCCATAAGCTCGCAGCTTAACGTTCTTCGGGTCAGGCTTGCAGCATACCAAAGCGCGGAATCGAAAGGCAGTCCCGCTCCTTTATCGTTATCCGTCATCGCTCTCCAGAAGAGCGGCACCGGCGGCGAAGAGATCATCTCCCGTCCCGCATACTTGATGGATATGAGGGTCCCTGCCTGCTTCGAGAACAAAACGGAGAAATCACGTCCATGAACGCCGATATTTACGTCCCCTTCAACTACACGGAAATCATTCGCAGCCGTATCGTGCGAAACTCCTGAATCTGATTTCAGGCGTTCCGCCTCCGACGCTTGCGTATGGTCAGGAGCGTCAACAGCCAACGGGTTCTCCACTAAAAATACATGCTGTCCAAAAGCAATTTCGTAGCCGGCTTCCGCCCATAACGATTCCTTCTTGAGCACGAGTGAAACGTCCAGCGTATACTCACCGGTTGGATACCCAGCCTCAGGCAATTCCAGCTCTACATATCGCTCTTCACCGGGATCAACCTGGGTGCATACCGCTCCGCTGTAGATGTTCCTTCCCTCTAAACTCAGGCAATATTTAACTTCATAAGCATCCAAACCCACAAACAGGTTCTCGTTTCGGATCGCGACGCCACAACGATCCGGAATCAGCTTGACGTTCTGATACAGGAATTTCACTTCCTGCATTTTGGGGGACCATGTCCGATTCGCATAGACGATGCCGTTGCCGGAGAAATTGTAATCAGTTGAACGATCATCAAAATCCCCTCCATAAGCCATAAAAGGCTTGCCATAACGATCACGTTTCACGATAACCTGATCCATGAAATCCCAGATGAAGCCGCCTTGATACATCGGAAACTTCTGCTCCAGCTCCGTATATTTATGCAAACCGCCGACGGAATTGCCCATGGCATGCATGTACTCGCAGCTGATGTAGGGCTTGGAAGGATCGTTTTGCAAATACTGTTCAATATCCGCCGGTTTGGCATACATGCGGCTCTCCATATCGCTCGCATCGTCATACTCCCGGTTATGGAACACCCCTTCGTAATGCACGAGCCGGGTAGGGTCCTTCTCCCGAAAAACATTCGCAACGTTCCGAATGACTTCTCCGGCATAAGACTCGTTGCCGCAAGACCAGATCAATATCGATGGGTGGTTTTTATCCCTCTCCATCATGGAAATCGCACGGTCCAACACGATATCCTGCCATTCCGGCCTGCTGCCCGGTATGTTCCAGGATGGCTCAACGGCCCCCATTTTCTGCCATGATCCATGTGTCTCCAAATTCATCTCGTCGATGACATACACGCCGTACTCATCACACAGCTCATACCACAGCGTCTGATTCGGATAATGCGACGTCCGTACGGCGTTAATATTCGCCTGCTTTAATGTCTTGATATCCCACAGCATATCCTCTTTCGTAATGCAGCGTCCGCGGCGGGAATTGAATTCGTGCCGATTGACACCTTTGAATACAATGCGCTTGCCGTTTAAGTGCATCACTTTGTCGATCATCTCGAATTTGCGGAAGCCTACCTTTTGCGGCACAACTTCCACAAGGTTTCCGGATGCGTCATAGACGGATACGTACAGCGTATATAAATTAGGTTCTTCTGCGCTCCACCGCTGGACCTTCCCGGCAGCTAACGCAATCGACGCCGTCCCCCCGGAAGCTCCGGTCTCGCCCCGGACCACTGGATTTCCTGCTGGATCCTTGAGCTCAAGGACTACTTTCGCAGCGGACTTGCCCCTGAGCTGCATGGCAGCCTTCAGCGTTCCAAGTTCATACGTTTCATCCAAATCGGTTTGAACATGCAGATCCTGCACATGAACGTCCGGTACCGTATACAGATACACGTCTCGAAAAATACCGGAAAAGCGCCAAAAGTCTTGATCCTCCAGCCAGCTTCCGGTGCTGCGTTGGTAAACCTCGACAGCCAGCTTATTCTCACCCTCGGTTAAGTACGGCGTGAGGTCAAATTCGCTCGGCGTAAAGCTGTCTTCGCTGTAGCCAACAAACTCCCCGTTGAGCCATACATAGAAAGCCGTTTCAACTCCCTGAAAAGAGATATACAGCGGACGCTGCGACCAGCTTGGAGGAACGTTGAAAAACTTCACATAACTGCCCACCGGATTGTGGTCCTCTGAGATCATCGGGGGTCTAAGAAACTCCTGACCATCCCAGGGGTACATCGTATTCACATACTGCGGCTGCCCATACCCCTGAAGCTGGATATGTCCGGGAACCTCAATATCATCCCATCCTCTGCAGGAAACGTCCATTCTATAAAAATCCGCTTGACGTTCCTTGGCATTATGAGCATAACTAAACTTCCAGCTTCCATTCAGGCTCCGGCGCCAAGGCATCTCTCCAAGCTGTTCGGCTTCAAGTATCGTTTCGTAATACCGATGATCGGAGTGCGCGGGCATCCTGCTTACCGCAAATATGCCGGGGTCGGACAACCATGCAAGACTTGGCGCGACTCCTCGTTCAACCTGCTGTTTCATCTGTTTTCCTCCATATTTCAACTTTATTTCACGGAACCTGTCATCCCAGCAACAAATTGCTTCTGCATCATAAAGAACACAAGCGCCGTCGGCAGCGTCGTAATGACGATGGCGGACATGATCAAACCGTAGTCTGGAGCATAGCCTGATCCCAGGTTCGATATCAGCAGCGGCACGGTCATATTCTCCGGCGACTGCAGCACGATCAGCGGCCACAGATAGTTGTTCCAGCTGTTCAAGAAAGTAATAATCGCTGCGGCTGCATAGGTCGATTTCATCGTCGGCATATAGATGCGGAAGAATAGGCCCAGCTCCGACAGACCATCGATGCGACCGGCTTCCATCATATCCTTGGGAAACATTTTGGTGCTTTGACGGAAGAAGAAGATTAAGAACGCCGTCGTGAATGTCGGCAGAATGACAGCCCCTGCCGTATCAATGCCTAGAAAGGGTACAACCCCCGATACTTTGGCAAACATCTGAAATAAGGGCACCATAATCGCCGCGAACGGAATCATCATCGAGGCCAGCAGGATATTAAATACGATATCTTTGCCGCGGCTGCGGTACATCTCAAAGCCATAACCAGCGGCTGAGGCAACCAGCAGTGAAAGCACGGTAGTCACCACCGAGATTTTTGCGGAATTCCAGAGAGCTTGCCACATGTCCACGGAACTGAACAGATTGTTGATATTCTTGACCAGGTGCGAACCCGGCAGCAGCGTCCCTTTCGTTACGTCCACGGACGGATTGGTGGCACTGACAACCATCCAGATAAACGGAAAGATGGAGATCAGGGCAGCGATAATCAGAAACAGGTAAGTAAACACGCGTTTGGTTTTCATGATCTCTTGTCACCTCCAACTTTGTTCTGGATCATCGTCAATATGACCACCATGAGTACGATCGAGTAGGAAACGGTAGCTGCGTATCCAAAGTCAGGCGTGTATTCGAAGGAAAGATTGTAAATATATTGCGATATCGACATGGTTGCGTTTCCGGGGCCGCCTTTGGTGATGTTAACCACCTCGTCAAACAACTGGAGCGTTCCAATGGTCGATGTTATGGACGTAAACAAAATGATCGGCTTCAATAGCGGAATCGTAATTTTGAAAAACTGCGTGAAGGCATTTGCACCATCGATGCGTGCAGCTTCATACACGGATTTATCGATATTTTGAAGTGATGATAAATAGAAAATCATATTATAGCCTGTAAAACGCCAGGTAATCGCGATGATAATCGTAACTTTCGCCCAGAAAGGGTCGGTAATCCATTGAATCGGTTCCTGGATCAGATGAAGATTCACCAGAAATTTATTGACGATGCCGTCGGCTCCGAACATGTACTTAAAGACGACGGAGTACGCTACAAGCGAGGTTACCGTCGGCAGGAAAATAGCCGTTCTGAAAAAACCTTTAAACTTCAGTCTATCGTCATTGAGCAGCACAGCGATAAAGAGTGCCAGCACCAGCATGACCGGAACCTGAATGAGTAAGTAAATAAATGTGTTCTTGACGGCCGTAAGGAAGGTGGTATCGCTGAACAGACGAATATAGTTGTCTATACCGACAAACTGTAGATTGCTGCCCCTGCCTGATTTGAAGGATAGGATTAACGCTTGAACCATCGGATAGAAATAAAAAATACTAATCATGACAACCGGCACAAGAACAAAGAACCAGCCTGTCAAACGTATCCGCCTTTGACTGTTCAGGCCCTTATGAATTTGCGGGCTTAGCCTGGCTTTTTCTGTATTCACACCACTCCACACCCTTCTGTTGATCCATGTCTTATGGATAGAAATAATAAAACCCTCGCTCCCTTCCTTCAGCAGATGTCCACTTTTCAGGAGAAGAAGGAGCAAGGGCATTTGTGTACTGCCTGAGTGTGTTTAACGAATTTGCGTATCGGCCTGCGCCTGCGCATCTTTCAGAACAGTTTCCACGTCTTTACCGCCGAGATACGCCTGCATGGCAACGACCATAATGTCCTCGATGGCGTACGTATTCATGCCGTAGTTAACGTTAGGAATTTGTTCGGTCCAAGCGGCAAAGTCTGATACGACTTTTTGGCCTTGGAAATATTCATCCGCTGCCGCGTAAGCTTCTCCGCTTGCGGCGGCTTTCAGGGTGCCGATGACCCCGACTTTTGTGTTCAACGTCTGATACAGCTCAGTATCGGAAGCAAATGTCTTCGCGAGGAACTCCGCAGCTGCTTCTTTACCCTCTACATTCATGACATACCAGGAGCTGCCGCCAAGGTTGGATGCATGGACGGACCCCTCTGTTGCCGCAAGCTTAGGAAGCGGAGCTACCGCCCATTTACCGGATTGGGAAGCTTCGGCTTTGATCGAAGGTGTAATCCAGTTACCGGTCGGCACGGTAGCCACTTCACCGCTGTTGAATGCTCCGACAAATTGGCTCCAGTCCGAGTTCACCTTCACGATGCCGGAATCCATCATTTCTTTGTACAATTCAAAGGCTTCCTTCAATGGAGCATTGTCTGCAATCGTCGGAGTCTGGCCATCTTCTGCCGTATACCACGCCCCCGCTGATTGGATCATCATGCGGATAAGTCCCAAATCGTTAGGATCGAGCGTAATCATGTTTTTGCCGGTTTTCTCTTTGACGGCTTTGCCAATCTCGATGTACTGCTTCCAGTCGATGTCCTGCAGGTCATCCAGACTGTAGCCTGCTTGCTCGAGATAATCCGTTCGCACGTACATTCCCGTCACGCCGGAATCAAACGGAACGCCGTACTGCTTGCCATCTACGCTGGTCGGGCCAATCTTATAGTCCGCAAAGTCATCCACTTTCACGATGTCCGTCAATTCGTAGAAGGAATCCGGATACGCTTGCAAGAAGCTCTGCGCACGGTAATCCTCAATGAGCACGATGTTAGGCAAGCCTTTCGTGGAACCGGAGTTCAACCCGGTGTTCAGCTTTTGAACGATATCGGCCTGCGCATTTTCTACAACATGAATCGTGACGTCCGGATTCACTTGGGCATAGGCTTCTTTAGCTACATTCATGGCGGCAATGTTAAATGCCGGGTCCCAAGCCCATACCGTAATTTCTTTTGGAGCGGCACTGCCTTCACCGCTAGAGCTGCCGTTACTGCCCGACCCGCCTTCCGTACCGCCGCCCGAAGAACATGCCGACAAGAGGACAACCCCGGCCAGCAGTAAGCTCATTAATTTTTTCAATGTGTAACCCCCTTTTAAGTCTGAAAATAATAAAAGATGGAAGCGTTTTCTCTGCTACGCATCCATCTTATCATTTTGTATTCGTTTTCATTGGCACTATCTTTGTTAGCTTTGGTGCTATTATTGGATCCTGTTTTTCGCCTTCATACCGGCTCTGGTACAATCTTTAGGTTCTTGTAATATCTTTAGCTTTTGGTCAATGGTAGCGTAATGATGATTTTTGTTCCTTCACTGCGTTTGCTTGTAATGTGGATCCCGTATTTCTCGCCGTACATCAACTTAATTCGGTCATCCACATTGCGTATCCCAATGCCGGAGAACAATTGGCGTTTGCTCATCGGTGCAGGCAACGATTCTTCCTCCGCCGGGTTCTGCTCCAGATTCATTCCGTCCCCGTCATCTACAACTTCACATACAAGCTGGTCTTCCTGAACCGCAATCATGATCAGAATTGTTCCCTCTCCCTTGATGTTGAATGCGTGAAAGAATGCATTCTCAATAAAAGGCTGAAGAATGAGTTTGGGCATATGATAATCCAGGCTATCCGGCTCCACAAAGTAATGAACGCGGATTTTCTCACCGTAACGCACGTGATTAATATACACATAATGCTTCAGTGTCTCCAGCTCCTGCCGCACTGGTATGGTGGAATGAATATCGCTGACTGTATTTTGCAGGAGCGATATAAGCGCGTTGATCGTACCCGCGGCTTTTTCCTTGTTGCCCTGCTGCACCAGAAATTTGATCGAAGCCAGCGTATTGTATAAAAAATGTGGATTGATTTGCATTTGGAGCGCGGCCAGCTCCGCATTTCGCTGCTGCTTCTGGGTTTCCATCAATCGATCCACATAATCGTGCAGCTCATCAAGCATATAATTATACGCATTCCCTAATTCCTTAACTTCATAACTGCTATTGGCAACATCTACATGATGATCGAATCCGCTTGTCGGAATATTCGACATCTGTTCGACCAGCACACGGAGCGACTGCGTCATTCGCCGGGTGATCAGAAAAACAATGATAAGTGATATCGCAACGATGGACATGATTGTCAAGGTGACTGCTTTAGCGTTCACCATCTGTCCGGTCACGGCTTTCTTGTCGATCATATTGACCAAATAAAATTCAAATTCCGGCAAGTATTCCGAGAACACAATTCGTTCGTTCCCCATCACATAGGCAGATGGATCGTCCTCTCCCTCGCCCTGATCCGTTACGACTTCTTGAAGCAGCCCCTTATCCGCCATCCCGATCAACTCGGTCCTGTTGCTGGATACAATAACCCCTTCCTCGTTCAACAGCACAACGTCATTGCCTTCGCTTGTAAAATTGGCATAGAAGGGTTTAAAATTCCGGTCGCGAATGGCCACGTATAACGTGCCATACATTCTCCCGGTCGACTGATCAAAGAGAGCTTTGGAAGCGACGAGCATGGGCTCCTTTGCGTCTGCGCTATGACCCTCGCCGCGATAAAGCTGGTATAAGATTTGCGCAGGGTGAGCCATAGTCGCTTTTGTAATCGGGTGATCCTTCAGTTCCTTGGCCGAGATAGACCAATACCAAGGATCTGTGGAATAACTTCTCCCATTCGCTCCAACGATCATGATGCCAACATCGTAAGCACTAAAGTTAGACTGGACCGACTTCATGCCCTCTGTCATCTGATACGTTTTCATCGCAAGCGCCACGGCCTCCGTCTCTCCGCCCGATAAATAACTGCGGATTGCCGCATTCTGGGCGATCATGGTGGCACCGGTTGCTATGGCGTTATTATAGGACTCCAGGTTTGACTTCATTTGGTTTAACAACTTGCCGTTCGTGATGCTGAATGTCTGCAGAAATAACTTTTCCGACATGCTGATGGTAATGGACAGCGTCAGAAGTGATACGGTCACGATGCTGATGAGGGTCACGAGAAACAGCTTAAGGAATAACCCCTGTTTTCGCAGCTTGTTTATGGCTTGTCCGATCATGATTCCCGTATCTCCCGTGCGTCTTGCCTCCGAAACTGGCTCGGAGAGATGCCTGTCTGCTTCTTGAACACCTTGGTGAAGTAGCTCTGATCCGAGTATCCCACGCTGGCGCTGATTTCGGAAATCGTATGTTCCGTTGTCAGAAGCAGCTCCATGGCTTTTTCCAAGCGGATTTTGTTGAGGTATTCACTGAAACCTTCTCCATTATACACAGCAAAATAACTTGACAGATAAGATGCATTGAAGTGGAACTGCCTGGCCACTCCGGTGAGTGTGATGGGGTCGGCATAATGGTCCTGAATATATTCAAGCAGCCGGTCCATATTGGGATTAACGGATGTATTCGTCTCGCCTATCGCACGTTCCGCTTCGCGGATGAACGCTTCGACAACAGCGATAGCTTCGCTGGCATACCTGGCTTCGTCTATTTTTCGGAAATAATCGTATTTGGCATTCTCCAGGCTTCCGGTCTCAACCTTCATTTTTCCAAGCGTGGTCGCCACGTTAAATATGAAATTCCCCAACGACGATTTGAATTCGAAAATATCGGTGCGATAATCCATCGAGCGCAGGCCGGCGTATTCCAAAAAGCCGGTGAAGGCCTTCCGGTACTGCCTACGTTTCAACAGTTCCATGAGCTCGCCCATGTCATATTCGAGATGCGAATCCGGAAGGCCCGGCAAATGTTCGTATTCAATCAGCGTCCGGTCCTTAAGGAAGAAGCCGTATCGCATGAGTTTCAGATAATTGTCATGGTAGACCTCACCGAGACTTTTAAAATCGGCAAAGCACTGGCTGATAACAAAATGCGTCTCACTCATATCCTGTACCAGTTTGGAGATCAGTTGCCGGAGTTCAATAACAAGCTCGTCCCACCGCTCAGGATTCACATTGAGCAGAAAAAGTGCCGTATCGTTAATAAACTTCAACCGCATATACACGATCTCGGACAAAGCAAGCTGCTGAAGCCCTCGCTCCATTTCGTTTCCGAAACTCCATTTGTCACCGGAATCTTTCATGTGCTTCATATCCGCTCCAAAAAACAAATACTGTCCATAAGGGAATTTCGAATCCAGCAACACGGGATCCAGCGCAGGCTCATACCCGGTCATAAGTTTCTCGATGGCTTGCAGGATCTGCCCTTCCTCACGACCCGCGCTTGGATCATCCATCGGCTTCATGGCGACCATTTTGGCCGTAGTTTTATTTAGGATGGATAATAGATAATCAGCTTCCAGCTTTGGCTTCAGGATATAGTCCGCTACACCACTCTGAAAAGTAGACCGGACGTAATCGTATTCACTGAAACTGCTGAGCACGATGACTTCGATGTGAGGATGCTTCTCCTTAACAATCTTGACCAGTTTCTCCCCGCCCATGACAGGCATTACGATATCTGTAAGAATGACGTGGGGATTCACCTCATCCATCAAATTCAGTGCTTCCAGACCGTTAGAAGCCTCACCGACGATTTGGTATCCTTCCTGTTCCCAATTGAGCAGGTGTTTAATCCCCTGCCTGACAAGCATTTCGTCATCCACAATCATGATCTTGAATAATGGTTTCATACCTGCCTCCCTTGCAGCCTTGTAACCGTTTACGATTTGCCGGATATGTCTTAGCCAACCTTCATTTCAACGACATGATCTAATTAACTCAAAGATTATGGCATACAAATATCATACACTGCAACGTACGATTAAAAAATATAACGGACTGCATATATACCGTTCCTCTACTAAATACATTTTTAAAAAAAAGGGGCCAAAAAGCCAGACCGGGGGCGGTTCTGGCTTATGCCAAGCTACCTATGAGATTGGGAGCGTGCTAATCCCTCATTATTGTTATCCCCCATGATATACTCATAATAATCTGGTAATCTCTTCGCGAAAAGATAGTAATCTATCCAGCGTCTTTGTTTAGTTTCATTAATAATCTCAGTAAATTCAGAAACTGTAACTCCCTTATACCTGCAAGAATGAAGCATTTTGTTATCCCCCAGAAAGATGGCAATATGAGCTACTCTATTAATCCCTTTCTTCCTGTAACGCTTACGATTAGTAAAAAACAATAAATCGCCACGTTTGAGTTGTTTTTTTTCTATTTTTTCACCTAGCAAACTTTGCTCGCGAGATGTGCGCGGAAGAAGAATGCGAAATTGACCATACAGAAATTGAATAAATGAACTACAATCAAATTCATTTGTCTGAAAAGGTTTTGCTCCCAAACGATAAGGTGTTGATAGATATTTATAACCTTCCTTTATTATCTTTTCACTGCTATTTTTGATATATAATTTTGGCTTGGTTTTAATTGTCATATATCTCACTCTCCCGAAGTAAAGCCAGGGACAAGGCTTCTTCTTTTAGACATCCGCTGTTATAATGCCTTCACGTTTAAGGACTTGCAAAATCTCCTTGGCTCTAAACTTATACATATGCTTTCTGATTGTAGTCTGTCCTTGGAGTTGAATGGCTTTTCTCTCAGCCGGGTGATTCAAATAATATTTAATCACTCTCTGCATCTCTTCTTTACTCCCTGCAGTAACCAGGTCTTTCCCTGGAGTAAAATAACGCTTTATAGCAGGTGTATCACTAGTTAGCATAAATCCGCCTGAGCCAAGTATCTCATAAGTTCTCTGAGTGAGTTGATTCCTCTTATTTTGAAGACCAATCATGATATCTGTTGAATTGTACACTTTATGTGCTTCCTCATACGGTAAATATCCGTGAATAGCTGACTTAGGAATTGGGCGGCTGAAGATTCCTTTCATCTGATTCCAATGTCGACCGTAAATGTTCAAATCCCACTTGTTTTCCAATACCGTATTTATGCAATCCTTCATCCACTGAAAACGCAAATGATCTGGTTGTTCCCGATATAGTTTCGGATAAGCATTCGCGATGAGGGCGATCTCTGAACGATATTTATTCACAGGTTTTCCCTTCGCATGGACAGAAGGATGATATCCAAAATCCAATTTTGCGCTTCGATATCCCAAGCGTTTATACAAGTTGATTCTCGGTCTGCAAATCGTAAAAATAAAGTTAGGTTTTACACGGCGAATTAATGGCAGCGAAAAATCAAATGTATATCCTGGATCTTCCGTGGCCCAATAGATCACAGGGATACCTGTATTCCTGATTAATTTGCGGATTTGGAGCTGTTTTTCTTGAGTTGAGTTATCTGGTGTCCAACCAATAACCATAATGATTTGCGGACGAAACTTACGAATGAGTTCCTCTGCTGCTTCACGTTTTCTAGGACTAACACACTCTACGCGATGCCCCAAATCCCGAAACCCATTGGGCAGTCCATATATCCACATGGGATGACTTTCTAAAAATAAAATGCGCACCTTTCCTGTCCCCTTCTGTGAGTTCTTCTCGACAGATTATGCATGAAATGACTGTAATGTCATTCATCAGATGGATCAAATGATGATTCTCGGACATACGATAGCAGGATAAGTCAGATTCGCTCAGTAAGGAAAAGGAGGAAAGCTTAACTTCAATGAGGTCTAATAAATGCGTTGTCATTGGTATAACGGGCAGCTCCGGTAAAACGACAACCAAAGAAATGATTGCTTCTATATTGCAGCAGAGGCATCGTGTATTTAAATCGTATAAGAATGGAAACGATTGTTGGTTCACCTCTCAATACGCAAAGCAGATAAAACCTTCTCACGAGTACGCTGTTCTCGAGTTCGGCATGAAGCATGCCGGAGAGATAACAAAGCACTGCCAATTGATTCAACCCGACATCGGATTAATCACAAACATCGGCAAAGCGCACATTGGGAATTTCAAACATGGAATCAATGGAATCGCGGCATCGAAATCAGAAATTATCAGCGGGATGAAGCCTAATGGACTTCTTGTCACAAATGCGGATGATCCTAACTCCAAAAAACTCACATTCCACGATTCCTTTAAAGGACGGATTGTTACAATAGGCATTAAACAAACGGCAGATTACCGTGCTGGAAATATTCGTTATTCAACTCAGGGAATGTCCTTTTCCGTCATGCTGCGCGGCGCTAATGAACATTTTGATATTCCAAGCATCGGAATCTATAATGTCCAGAATTCATTGTTTGCTATAGCAGTATGCGATCAATTAGGCATTCCTGTTTCGGATATAAAACACGGGTTGCTTCATTACGAGAGACCCTATGCTCGCATGGAGTTAAACCATTTGAATAACGGAGCCATCCTGATTAACGATGCGTATAATACAAAGCCTGAGCTTAATGCGGCACTCGACGTCCTTCGGTACCTAAGTAAAGGAAAACGTAGAGTCGCAGTTATTGGAGGTATAACGGATACGGGAAAATGGACGAAAAATATTCACTACCAAGCAGGAAAGGATCTGGCGCGTTCGGATCTTCATGCTTTATATACGTTTGGAACGAAGGGGAAACACATTGCAATAGGAGCTAAAAAGAATGGAATGAAGAAGCATGTTGTCCATGTTGCCTCTATGGCAGAATTAAAAAGAAAAGTTCAGCGTGAGATTGGCCTAGGAAGTGTAATCCTGTTTAAAGGCGCTGCTCGGAATAATAATACGATACTGATGCGGTTCATCGATCGTTTACTAGGTTCGAAAACAAGGGAAAACGTCTAAGTTTTCCCTTGTTTCTGTTATTAAATAATTTTATTCTTCTTCAGCACTTGCAGCATATAAGCAGCCCTGTGTTTATAGCTGTGTTTGGCCGCTGCTTTCTGTCCGGCAAGAGCAATTTGCTCACGTTGACGAGGATTATTTAGATAATGTTCAACCAACCTAATCGTGTCTGCTGGAGATTTAGAGGTAACGAGATGAACCCCTGGTTTAAAATGCTTTCGTATTTCGGGTGTATCGGAGGTGATTAGAAATCCTCCCGAGCCGAGTACTTCGTATGTGCGCTGCGTCAGCTGTGTCGGGTGATTTTGAAGACCCAGTATGATTTTACTCGTGCTATAAACCTTATTCGCGTTTCGGTAATCCAAATATCCATGAATCCATTCTTTTGGGATACGTGTTCCGAGGAAAGGTTTCATTTTGTCCCAGTTCGTTCCATAAAAGTCGATTCTCCTGCCTGCCTTGAGCAAGGGGCTGATTAGCGTCTTGATCGACGAATGGCGATAATGTTTTGAGTATTTTTTTAGCTTAACGGGGTAACCGTTCGCTATAACCGCTATCGTGTGATTATAAGAAGGATTTGGTTTTACCTTCCGGTGAACAGAACGATGATATCCGAAATCACAATGGTCTGATTTAAATCCTAAAGACCTGTATTCCTTAACTCGTTTTGCACAGATAGTAAAAATAAAGTCCGGCGAAACATAACGGACATAGGGAAGCGTAAATGTATCTGTATGTGTCGGGTCCTCCGTTGCCCAGTACACATGGGGCACCTTAGCCTTCAGAACACACTCTTTAATACACTCCTGCTTCCATTTCGCTGTATTCTCCTCTCCCCAGCTCATCGTAAATATCAGTTGAGGTTTAAAGTCTTTAATGATCCCGGTCAGTTTACGTCGGTTGATTGGACCGGAGATCTTCACGTTATGCCCTAAATCACGAAAGCCATTCGGCAGACCATAGATCCACATCGGATGACTCTCTAAAAATAATATATTCAAATTCAGGCCCCCTCCTTCCTTTACCATTACAAATCGAAGATGATCTCAGCCTTTTCATAAGCTATGCTTTTATATAACAGATGTTCCATGGCGATATGGAATTCGGAGGGAATTGATTTTTTAGGCGGACTTGCTTCAGGAACAAGCAAAATGAATACGATGTATCATCAACAGACCCCAGGTGATCCGGCCTTGAGCAGTTCACTGACGGTTACAAATTCATAACCCTTTGCCCGCAGTATACGAATGATAGTGGAAAGTGCCTTCGGAGTCTGGGAAGCCGTGTCACTTGCGTGCAATAATATGATGTCGCCTGGCTTTGTCCTTGCTGTAGCATTGTTAATAATTTTCTTCACTCCAGGTTTCATCCAGTCTAGCGAATCGATGCTCCATTGAATGGTTGTATAACCTCTGGATTTCAACGTCTTTACCACTCGCTGATTCCAATCCCCATTCGGTGTTCGAATCAAGCGAGGATGCACTCCGAGTGTCGAAATTAATGCATGTTCAGCCTTTATCGATTGCTTCTTGATCCACTCATTTGTCTGTTCCGTATAATTCTCATGTAAATACCCGTGCGATCCAACCTCGTATCCCGAATATTTCACTTGCCTTGCGATTTCGGGATAATGGCGTGCCCATGTTCCTGATAAAAAGAAGGTTGCCTTATCTACCTGTTCTTTCTTTAAGATTTTGATTACAGGTAAGGGAACTTTACTTCCATTTCCAATGTCAAAAGTTAAAGCAATCCATTTTTTATTGTTTTTTAAATTCACTCTATACACGGCCTGATTGTTGTTCAATCCGTTCCCTCCATTCTTTGTACTGAAGTATCCTATGTACTAAAAGCTTGAATGATTGGACGGCTAATCAAGGTATCATCAGGAGGACTATGAAGATTCTATTCTTGGAGCGGGGAAAGCTCTGGTCCTATGGTCTTCCAGATGGACTCAGAGACTTAGGGCATACCGTGCATATTTCAGGACCGGTTACAGAGACTGCACTTGTCAAACAGATGCATTCCTTTCGGCCCGATCTATTAATTAGCGTAGGTTGGGGTCCTGATCATACGGTTTATAAACAGCGCTTGATGAGAAAGATGGCTGCAAAATATAAGATCCCTCTCGTCTATTGGTCAACAGAAGATCCGAATTTCACGAACGAATTTACCCTACCTCTTATCAAAAGAATGCAGCCAGATTATATTTTTACCATTTCGAAGCAGACGGCAAAGATGTTTCGCAGCTTGGGTTATCCTTCCGCCTATCTGGATTTTGCATATCATCCTAACATTCATTTTAGAACCAAAATAAAACCGGCCTATCGGGCTGATATCGCGGTCGTAGCCAATGCTTATCCAGATGTTCTTCGCAGATACCCGCGCTTATACCGGCATAGAGCCATCGATATTCTTATCAAACCACTCATTTCTAGCGGCTATAAGGTCGATTTCTATGGCAAGGATTGGGGTAAAATGGGTGCCTATCTCGGAAAAACATTGCCAAAAGATAGCCTGCGCGGGAAAATTCCTTATAAAAATGCAAATCAAGTGTATAGTTCAGCCAAAATCATCATTGGATTGCAAAACTATAAACATATGCTGACGCAACGAACGTATGAAATTTTGGGATCGGGAGGATTTCTCCTTACATGTAATACTCCCGCTGTACAACGTTTGCTCCGCTCTAATTATGATGCTGCCATTTCATCGTCGGGACAAGAAACGTTGTCTCTCGTGAGATATTATCTGAATCATGATCAGGAGAGAGAAAGAATTCGAAGAAACGGAAGAGGAACCATTTCGGCAGAAAACTATAAGAATCGTGCAGCTCAGCTACTATCCGTATTAAAGGATGAGGGTATATTATCATGACGATCTATAATCGAGTAGTTAGCAGGGTCCCAACTAAACAAGCGGTCCTCGCTCTGACATTTAACATTGCGAATGGACGCAAGGTTCCGCTGTCCGTGCTTAAACTGTTGAAAACCGAAGGAATCACAAGTACTACTTTTTTTGTTACAGGAACATGGGCAAGATCCAACCCGGACATTGCTAGAAAAATCACAAATATGGGTTATGAGATAGCCTCTCATGGGTACCTTCACGAGAATTACTCAGAGCGTTCGAATGCTTGGATTGAGCGAGATGTAACACGCGCACAGCGGGCAATTCAATCCGCTTGCGGGATAAAACCAATGATCATACGCACGCCAAGTGGCGATATGAATCTCCGAGTTATAAAGAAACTGCTTAACATGAATCAGCAAATTATCCATTGGGGAACAGACTCGCTGGATTGGAAAATTAGAAATCCATCCCAAATCGTTTCAAGGGTTTTGAAGAAGGCTAAATCAGGTGATATCATATTGCTTCATGCGTGTGATACCTGGCATCAAAGCCTTGATGCCCTTCCCTCCATTATTAAAGGATTGAGACAAAAAGGATTTCGATTCCTAAGCGTGAGTGAGCTGAGGAAATATGAGGAATAAAGGGAGAATTACGAATACTAAAGGTGAGATCAGCAAAGAGAAACGGTATGGAGTAAGTGTAATCACAAGTACAAATCGACCTCAATTTTTCAAACAATTGATCCGTAATTTTTCTAGGCAGCAATTCAAACATAAAGAGCTTATCGTTATCTTGAATCACGACAATATGAACTTGAAGGAATACCGTAGGAAAGCTGGGGACAAACGTATCAAAATATACAAGCTCCCAAGTAAAATGCCCCTTGGTCATTGTCTAAATTATGCCGCGGATCAAGCAAAATATGGCATTATCTCAAAATTCGACGATGATGATTATTACGGGCCGCTTTACTTAAAAAATCAGCTGGAATCTTTGGTCCGTAACGGCGCGGATATTGTGGGAAAGCGGGCTTGCCTCATCTTTCTGGAAGGTCATAATCAGCTGGTACTACGTTATCCCAGGCTGCAAAATCGTTTCGTTAAATTTGTGGCTGGTTCTACACTTATGATGAAAAGGTCTCTCGTTAAGAAAATACCCTTTAACAAAACATCGCCAGGGGAATGTGTCAACTTCATGGAAAGATGCCGTGGAACAGGTTATAAGATTTACTCCACGGATTATTTAGATTATGTGACAGTGCGCCGCAATAGTAAAAGAGGCCATACTTGGAAAGTCAGTGACAAAACAATTAAATCCCAAAGCATTCTGATTGCGAAAAACGATAAGAATTACAGGAAATACGCGATATCAACCAATAAAGATAAAATCAAACCAGATCTTTAGCAAACCAATGCCGACCAATCTTCATTTTAGGTTTTAGCTTTCGAATCCAGGGGGAAGTTGACTTTTCCGGATTAAAAAAGTATAAACATCCTCCTGTTGGATCTTTACCCCTTAATGCCTCTCTTACCGCTTCATATACTCTCTCATTTGGACGAAGCCAAAATGTACCCGTAGCTATGACTGTAAAAGCTAAGGGTTGTGTAATTACCTCTCTTAAAGTGTTTGGGAAATCATGAGAATGGAGGCGATTGAGTACAACAGCTCCAACGGCAACTTGTCCTTGAAACGGCTCTGTTCTTGATTCGCTGTAAATAACTCTAGCCAGCATTTCTATCGCAGGAGAATTGTCCGTCAGTTCCTTTAGCCTCCTGATCACCTGTGTTGAATTCCCCTTAATATTAAACTCCTTTTTAAATGAGAGTAATGCCTCGGCAAGAGTACTGTTCGTATACCCCAATGCTCGTAGTCTTGCCCGATTGTCCATACTGCCATCTCCATTCTCTTTAAGAGTTTAGTATACTGTATTCTAATATTGATGAGAGGTTTGGGCCGTAAAAGAAAAACTGCAAAAAACGCCACGAGTGTTATTCCGTGTCCTGACAACATTTGAACTGAATATGAACAGGCAAAAAAATGCTGCGGACTCACATACAAAGAAGCTTTGTATGTGAGCCGCAGCATAGAGATACAGCGATAACGTTCAAATGATCCGATCGATGGCCTCATGAATCTGACTAAACTGATGGCGTAATGATGGGCAACATGACAATGAAGGTCGTTCCTTCACCTGGTTCGCTTTCGACTCGGATATCACCTTGATGTAGAGATACGATCATTTCACGATGGCGAGTCCCATACCGCTGCCGTCATACTTACGACTGTGAGAACGTTCGGCTTTGGTCCTCAATGGAAATCGACTTGCGTTACTGGGAGGCAGCAGCTTTCTTGACGCCGCTGATCTGCCCACCATGCTGAACGACAATCACGTCTTGTCCGATGAGCGTCGGCAATGGAGTGCCTTTGTATTGAGCGGAGGCCAACGTACGTCCACTGTTCGTATCAAGCGTTAACAGCTTGCCGTTGTCCAGTCTTACATAGACGATGCCTGCATCCCCGAGGGACCATTCGGCCACTCCCGCTTCAAATTTATAGGTCTGATCCGGCTCGGCTTTGGAGCGGCTAGCCGCCGGGAATCGGGAAACTACAGCTTTCTTCTGAGTCTCGTCATACTTTTCAATGACATAGAAATATTCTCCATCGGATACGACATCGGATGCACTTTGATCTTCCACGAAATCCACGGGTATATAGGATCGGGTAGCCATAATTTTCCCATTGGTCAAATTCATTTCATCGATGTTCGCTGCATATCCGGCATCGATGCCTTCGGTTACGTCACGCGTATAGAACGACTTATCATTCGAGAAGAGAATGTCCTGGTGGTCACCGTCGGTCTGTTTCCATTTTACTTTGCCGCTCTGAGCATCGATTCCCTGTAACCCGCTCGTGGTCAAAGCGCCGTCGATAACCGTGGTTGCGACAAGGATTTTTCCCGTTTGGAGCAGTTTGTACCCATGGGCGCTGCCCTTCAATTTCCACTTAACCTTCCCGTTTGACGCGTTGTACGCCGTCAGCCCATACGCATCCCCGACATAGATCACACCATCGGCTTCATGCAAGCTGAGGTTCACATAGCTTTCTTTCTTTCCTGGCTGGGATTGGGTTTTAACTTTCCATTGAAGCTTGCCGGTTGCAGCATTGAGCTTAATTAATCGGCCTGTCGCATCCGTAAACCATACCGATTGGCCATCCGTTACGGTCTGTGAGACGGCAGCGGCGGGATACGCCCAGCGGGTTTTGCCTGCCAACGCGTCAAAAGCAATATATTTCTTCCCAACGGTATAGTATAAGTTGTTCTTAATTAATGTGGTTTGGGGGTTAATCTTGCTTGGATCTCCCAGCGTCTTCGTCCAAATCGGCTTCAGGCTGTGGGAGGACTTGTCCACAGCAGACGCAGCAGCTGCGACATTCCCCGGCCCTGGCAGCACGGAAGAGATTGGCGATGCGAGAAGAGCTACGGCCATGCCTGTTGTGACGAGTCGAGTAACGGTTTTCTTTTGAATGGTATACATGGATGTTATTCCTCCTATGACTGAATATACATATCAGACGTTAAGATTAAGATAAAGTTGCATGAAAATACTAAAAAGTCCAGAAAATATATAAATGTATTAAAATAATCCAATTCCCAGCCATTACGGAATCATGCTTTCTCTTTCTGACTGGGATCAAATGTTATTGTAGTATGACTAATTAGTTTTTTCAAGAACTATTTAGTTTTTATGCAGGTATAAGAAATGACGCATTCGTTGGATAGCTAAGACCCATTAAATGCATCATCGTTGTTTAGTCGAATATAAACAGCTCCTCAATGGGCGCTCCCACCACCCGCGAAATATCGATCGCCAGCTTTAGCGAGGGATTATATTTCCCCGCCTCCAGACGGATGATGGTCTCTCTGCGAACCCCGACCTTGCCCGCCAACTCGTCCTGGGTCATCTCCGCTAACTGCCTGTACTTTTTTAAATTGCATTTGAATGGTTCCATGGGCATCCACCTAACAATATTTATCCAGATAATAAAAAGTTATGGAATACGTCAGAAACGTAGCTGCCCAACCCGCTGCGCTCACGATGATCATGAATTCTCTTGTTCCGAAGGGAAACATGCTGCCGATTCCGATAATAAACAAACATACGGCCGGCACCCACATGGTGATGGACCGCGCCTTCTGAGCATTCATGTAATACCGCTCATCCGGCATCTCCTCCGCCAGCTTCCCATGGAAATAGAAACTGAAAAAGCTGAAAAAACTAAAGTAAAACAAAAATGAAGGATCATGGGTCTTGAAATACTGAAGGCCGTTAAACCCCAACAAACCAAGCAGCCATCCGTGCTTACCGATTCGTACGTAACGCTTCTTCTGTCCCTTATACATTCCTGATTCCTCTCCTGCGGTTAAAAATCAAAACCATCTCTGTCCCTATCAGCAGAGCGATCATATACACAGCCGACTCCATGCTAATGACCGTGACCGCCAATAAACACATGATGAGCGGAACGGCATATTTGCGGGGATGATGCCATAAGTCGCTCTCCACCTTCCAACGGAAAACGGGATGTTTCCATTCGAGCCAAACGGTCGAAATGGCGCATTGGGCGGCAAATAACACACTAAGTACATAATACATGATTTCCAACGATCCATGAAACATATGCCAGCATGCTAAGTAGATCGCATATATGAATAAGTTTACTGCCAGTATAAACAATCCGTACGGAACCACTACACGTTGAAGTTGGCCGGGCAGCATTTGAATTTTCCGGTGAAGCCCGCGATTACTCGACAGCAGGATGCCGATCGGCGTGTTGAAGGATAGAACAGCGAATCCAAGCGGCAGATAAGAGGCAAGATGCATCTGCTCCAGCATGAACGCCATAAAGCCTGCAAATATGCATAATGCAATCGTATTGTATAGATAGCTTTTATGGGAGAATAGGTAGCGTCCTATATACCGGAGGAACGAAGAGTTTCGAATCGGCGCTCCATGGATCTCCGTCATCTTCAAGTCCTTGTAAAACCGGTAAGAATCTGTCCGATGCAGCACGAACCATTGGAGGAGGATGCTGATCAGCAATCCCGTCAAACGATAGGACGGCTCATGGAGCAGACAAACCGCCGCTTGCAGCAGCATCCAGAAACAGGCCGGAATCCTGTTCCCCCTGTTCAGCAGGGCAAATACCACGAAAGCAGTCAGACCTGCATTCAAGAAGCTAAGCAGAAATGCCGGTACATGCATAGCCGTAAATGGAGAAACCGACATGTGAAAAACGAGAATGTACGAAGTCTTGGTGACCAAGGTATATAGTGCTACCGCAAGAAAATAAGCTGCGTTGAACTTGCTTGGCCTGAATGGAAGCATGAACGCCCCCTTCAGCTTCCTCCGGTTATCGTCCGACGATAAGGTTCTCAGCACCATGCCGAACGTAAATACGGAGATGGCCGTCATGAATAAATTCAAGGATACCTGGTAATGGATATCCAGGCTGCTCATGGCCATAAAGATAGCAGTTACGGCTGCGGCATGCTTCCACAATCGGTCGTAGCTTGACCCGAGGAGCTTTTTGGCGAATCCATGAAATGTCGAGATCACTTGTTTAGTACCCCTCTAATAAACTCGGGATCCATGTCTCCCTGCAAAAAGGTATGACGGATGGACCCGGCTTCCAAAATAATGATGCTGTCTGATGTTAGACATAAACTCTCCAGAACGTGAGAAGAAAACAAGATCGTCCCATGTTTCCTGTACTCGTTCATCATTTGATACAAAAATTCCGTGCTTTCGAAATCCAGTCCGTTAACCGGCTCATCCAACAGCAGCAGCTCCGGGCGCAATGCAAATCCCGTGATCAGGTAGGCTTTCCTCCTGCTGCCCATCGATAATTGGCCCAAGAATGCGTTTCGGTAATTCTGAAAATGGAATCCTGCAACGAGCTCGTCCAAGATATCGTGACGGACCTCTTGTCCGTAGGATTGAAACACATGCCTTACATACTCCTCGAACGTGAAATACTCAAACGACTCGTCCTCCGAGAACACGGTATATCGATTACGTTTAAATGTAGGGCTTATCAGCGAAGTTTCCTCGTTCTTCCACTGCAGCAGCTCAAGCGAATAATGCCGGTGAATGCCGCTCAGGACATGGAGCAGCGTGCTCTTGCCGGCTCCGTTCAATCCCACCAAACCTATGATCTGATTAGGGCCGATCTCCAAATTAAGATTCGAGATGACGGCGTCCTTTTCCGTACAGTACCAAGCCGTCAACCCCGTGATGTTTAATAAATGATGTCGCTCCATCCCCTCATTGCTTGCGGACTTTCCAACCTCTCCAGCCTGCATAAACAAAAAGAACGCCTCCTGCCAAAAATAATAGAGCCAGCGGGTACGACTGTTGGGTAAGTCTTTGGATGGCAATACCGATCCAGAGCAGTCCCATCGCGAATCGGAGAATGATTTTCATCGCAAACGCCTCTTTCAATAGTGATATATTTGTAACTTTACGTGATAAATATATCACCTCATGATTTGTGGGTCAAATGGAATCGCGAATTGACATCCGTCAGGAAAGCTTTTACAATACGGGGCGTATATCTGTAGCAAACGTTTTATACACTGGAGTGAATACGATGCAAATTCGATTGATGACCGACAAGGATATGGACAGCCTCATTGACATTTGGCTGGCCGCCTCGGAGGAGGCCCACCATTTCATCCCCCTCGAATACTGGAAATCCAAGCAGCAGGACATGCGAAACGTGTATTTGCCAATGGCTGATACCTATGTACTGGAGGAAGCGGGCGTCACGGTTGGCTTTGTTTCGACCGTTCAGCATGCCTTGGCTGCTTTGTTCATTCACCCTGGTGATCAGGGCAAGGGTTATGGCCGGGCTCTTCTTCAATTCGTGAAGGAACGCAGCCCCAAACTCGAGCTCAAGGTATATAAAGAGAACGGGAACGCTTTTCGTTTTTATTCCCGGAACGGCTTTGCCGTCGTTGAAGAAACCATCGACGAGGATACCGGTCAGGCGGAATTCGTCATGGCCTGGGAAGAACGATAAACGGCATCATGCGCCTTTATATTCAAACAGACAGAAGGTGACCGGAATTTGTCCGGTCACCTTCTGTCTGTTTTTTTAACTGAACCTATTGATATCTCAGAGCGAATATATAGGTGAGGTCACATTAAAGGAGGAGCAAGCTTGCAAGGTTCAGACTTAACGCCGTGAATAGATTCGTTTACTTACCGGACAAATAGAGGCCGAGCTCTGATAACAATGCACTTCCCACGTACGTGCCCGTGAACACGAAAACCGCAACAATGGCGACGCGCCACGATGTTTTGCGAAGATCAACCAGCCTGTCGGCAACGGAAATGCCGGCAAACGCCAAGATCGGGGTCGTAATGGATAAGAAGTTGACGTTGGCAATGGCATCCACGAACACATCCGAAATCAGGCAGCAGATAAGCGAGACGATAGATACCCAGCCGAGAACCGGGAAGTCCTGCAAGAATTTGACCGGAGTCTTTTTCATGAGTGAGGAGATCAGAACGCCAATGAAAGAAAAAAGCCACAGCACGGCCAAGCCGGCTATCGTCCCTAACGTAATATGGCCTTCTCCGTTTTTGATGAACTTCATTTGCTCCGTAAATAAAATAAGACCGACGCTAAGCAGCAGGACGAGGGCGTATTTTGCGTATTTATTCAAACCGGTGCTCATTTCTTCTCACCTCTGACCATTAATTTGTACATAAACCGCTGCAGCGGCACCGCGAGAAATACCATCGTATACGTTCCGAGGAAGCTGGTAAGCAGCTGGCTCGCAGCAGCGTATCCGTTAATGGTCTCCGTCATCTCAGGAGAATGCGCGACTAGCGCGGAAGAAGAGCCTGTCATCATACTGGCGGAGCCGACGCCGGAGGACATGGCCAACGCTTCGATCGAGAAGCCGGCAGCAAGCATGACCGGCGCAAGAATGCTGAAGAACAGCGTGCCGAACAGGGTACCTATAATATAGAGGGACAGCACCCCGCGGCCTTCGTCGGAGTCAAGCGTATATTTCTCGGATATGTAAGCGAGTTCCCCTTCCCTCCCAAGTCCGAGCGTAGCGCCGATGGCTTCCCTTCTCAGACCGAGTAGAATGGCGATTGGAAGTCCGAGCAGAATCGTACCCAGGTTGCCGATTTCCTGAATGATAAACACCCAGCCAACTTTTAAAATTTCTTCTAATCTAGGCGCAACGTCGGCGCCGTATCTCGCCATAAGCGGCAGCATAATGAAGATTAGATACTTGCTGGAGAAGCCGACGTTCTCCTTACTGTAAACTTTCTTCATAAAACCTTTCCGGAAAATCGACAAGCCAAGCAGCATCGTGATCAAAATGGCGAATACGAGCGGGAGCAGGCTGATTTTTACGGAGCCCACCTGGATCGACTGAATGCCAATAAATTCGGCAACCGCGATTACAATGAGCACGAATGCAAGCAAATAGAGATACTGTAGTTTTATCTTCATGCCATGATGTCCTCTTTTCTGTTCTTAGTTGGAGCTAACTATCGATGCAAGGAGCTGCTCGTATTCGGCAAATGTACGACGGTACAGCTTCGATCGATCAATACGTCCGCTCATTCGCTCCAGCACCTGGGTTAAAAATCTCGGGAACACTTCATAGATAAACTCGGGATCAATATCTTTGAAATCGTCGCCGTGGATCGTCCCCGTAAAACCACTGTAGCCGATTTGAATGCAAGGCATCATGAAGGCCAGATCGCCGATATCTCCTGCCGCGCTGATGGCGTTATTGTTCCAAATTTGGGAGACCTCCTCGTTATCCTGGAACGCCTCCATCACGAATTCGGACAAATACCGGTCCTGAACGAACGGCAAATATCCCATCTGCGTCTTAATCTCGACCTCGCCTTGAAGGGCCAGCGCGCTGCCCTTGGCCGCATCGTCCATCTTGGAGGCCGCTTCCTTCATATAGTCGACCGACTGGGTGCGCAGATCGCTGCCCACCGTAATCCGGTTGGGAATGACGTTAGTCGACATGTCGGAGTCCAGAACGATCGGATTCATGCGAACCTTCTCACTGTCCTTCATTTGCTGCCTGCTGAGCCCTAACGCCACATTGAACAGGGTTGACATGCTGTAGGCATTTTTGGCGGAGAAAGGATCGAAACCCGCATGGGTTGCTTTTCCGGTAAACGTATAATGCTTGTATAGGAATCCTGCCAGGTCGCAGTTGATTTCGATCGTGCGCTCTGCAAACTCACCACCCATGGCGTGTACACATAACCCGATGTCGATATCGTCGAACACGCCGAGTTTCATCGCTTCGGGTTTCCCCCCGTAATAGGAAATCTTACCGCTAGCAAGCAGCTCGTCCCTATAAGCGAGATCCAAATACTCCTCAGCAGGAATGAAAATAAACGTTAAACTATAATCAAGGGCTTCGTACGCCTTTGATTCAACATAATGTTTGTATAAAGCCAGTGCGATCGCCACCTGCGTATAATGACCGCAATTGTGTGCCGCTCCCGTCTCCTTATCCGATCGCCAATGCGTTGGAGCGTAAACGGCGTCCAATTCCGCAATAAAAGCGATATTCAGCGGCTTGCCGCTGCCGAGGGTTGTCCGAAGCCCGGTCGTACTGAATGATTGCAGCTCGATATCCGGATTTACCTTCTTCAAAAATTCGGTCACTGTTTGATGCGTCTTAAATTCCTTGTAGCCAAGCTCGGGGTTATCGAATATGGTCCGTCCAACGCCTGCAATTTCTTCGTACTGTTCTTTAAAGCTCATAGCTGCCTCCTTCTTGATGAAAATAATTCTTATGTTATTTTAATTCTCTTCATTATGTCAATAAAAATCACGTTATATTATTTTTCTATAGAGGTAATTATAATTTGATATAACTCGCCCTTCCCGCAAAATGATGAAGATGGTCTGGAATTTAAAGCCTATTTTTTGCCATTACGAAAAAATTAAACCTATTTTTCTGTAAAGCGCCAAAAATATCTGGTTTTAGCTTCGATGTAAGAAAAGTAAACATGGTACGTTTTATCACAGCTCTGGAACCAAAAACCCTTGATGGTATACCATCAAGGGTTTTCTTATTATGGAGCCTTGGAGGATCGAACCGCTGATCTCAATCTTCCGATAGCGATGTCTTGGTGACATTTACTTTCTGCCGCCGTTCCAAGAAAGATTCCCTATCCATATGTTCATTGTTTATGATTTATCATTACATTTCCTTCGAACGTATACGTCTTACCCGCCTCCGCGATAAAGGAGACGGGAGCGAAGCCGGGAGCCTCGATCTCGCATGGCCCAGACACTGTGCATTCTACGACGACTTCTGAAATCCTCGATTCTTCCCATTTGAAGCTGAACGTGAATCCGCCACGTGCGCGCAGCCCCTTAACCTCGCCTTCGCTCCATACGTCCGGAATCGCTGGCAGCAACCGAATGATGCCGGCATGGCTTTGCAACAGCATTTCCGCGATACCGGCAGTTCCGCCGAAGTTTCCGTCAATCTGGAACGGAGGATGATTGTCAAACAGGTTGGTCATCGTAGAATGTTGCAGCAGTGCCATCACGTTGTCGTATGCGAGCATCCCGTCCTGGAGTCTGGCCCAGAAATTGATGATCCAGGCCCGACTCCAGCCGGTATGACCCCCACCGGAAGACAGTCTGCGCGTCAGTGTGGTCCGTGCGGCTGCGGCTAGATTAGGCGTGCGCTCGGTCGTGAAAGCATCGCCAGGATACAGGGCGAACAGATGGGAAATATGGCGATGACCCGGCTCCTCCTCTTCGTAATCCTCCATCCACTCCTGGATTTGTCCGTACTTGCCGATCTTCGGCTGCGGCAGCCGTTTCAGGGCAGTCTCCAGTTCGTCCTTGAAAGTCTCATCCTCCCCAAGCAGCTTCGCGCCCTCGATGCAGGCGCCGAACAGCGCGCCAATAATCTGAAAATCCATGGACGCGCCTGCACATAACACACCCGATTCCCCACTTGAAAGAATATATCGATTTTCGGGCGAGACGGATGGGCAAGTAATGAGCCTTCCCTGCTCGTCTTCGACCAGATAATCGAGCAGAAAGAGTGCAGCTTCCTTCATCGTATCGTATGCTCTATCAAGGAAAGTGAGATCTCGCCCGAATCGGTAATGTTCCCATAAATGCAGACAGAGCCAGGCCGCACCCATTGGCCAGAATGAAGCCGGCAAATACGTATCCTGCGGCGCTGTATCCGCCCAGATATCGGTGTTGTGGTGGGCCGTAAAGCCGCGGCACCCGTACATCACTTGTGCGGTTACCCTGCCCGGCTCCCGCATGCGCTCGATGAGATCGAACAGCGGCTCGTGACATTCCGTCAGGTTGCAAAGCTCTGCTGGCCAGTAGTTCATCTGAGTGTTGATATTGATCGTAAATTTACTGTCCCACGGCGGCGTGAAACTGTCGTTCCAGATGCCCTGCAGGTTCGCTGGTAGTGAACCGGGACGGCTGGACGCAATAAGCAGATACCGGCCGTAATGAAAATACAGGGCGACCAGGCCATGATCCGTTTCGCCCCGCTTTACGCGATCCAGCCGCTCGTCGGTAGGCAACCCGGCCAGCTCGACACTTCCCGGCAGCGACAGATTCGTACGGCCATAAAGTGACTGGTAATCGGCAAGATGCCGCTCCAGCAGCTCTGAGTAAGGTTGATTCAGCAGGCCATTCAGATGCGACCTGCAGTGTGCGGAGGGGTCCGTTTGGCGGAAGGTCGTTGCCGCAGCAAGGAACAATGTTACGGAATCGGCGTTCTCGATTACAAGATGCTCACCGATCGTCTGGGCGGTGCCTCCGTTGCTAACCGCCTTCAAAGCGGCGCAAAAAGTGCTTCCGCCCTCCCCCCCGCTATGTCCGGTCATGACCAGTCCGTCTTCGCCCCATTTCTCGGTCTTCTCCAGGTACCTCCATCGACCGCGATTAAAACGAGCCTTGAACGAAATCGCGCCAATTTTATCGGCTGATAGTCGGATGACCAGCGCTTGATCGGGATAGCTAGACAAAACTTCACGTGTATACCTGATATCTCCGATCCGGTAACGTACCGTGACGGTTCCGCGTTCAAGATCCAGCTCCCTGCTGTACTCCATGCAGGGCTCATCCTGACCCTTAAACATCAGGAGAAGATCGCCTAGCGGAAGGTAGTGGCGCTGCGTTTCCGGAAGTCCGGGAAGGGCTAGCGAGGCCAGCTCCTCCGCTTCCTTCAGACGCCCCTCCAGGATCAGTTTCCGCAGCTCTGTCAAATTGGGTAGCGCGTCAGGATTGTTCCGGTCTCGTGGGCCTCCGTACCATAGGGAGTCCTCGTTGAGCTGTAAACGCTCCGCCGAGACTCCCCCGAAGACCATCGCCCCCAGCCGTCCGTTGCCTACCGGCAGCGCTTCGTTCCATTCCTTCGCGGGCTTTGAATACCACAAGCGGTGTTCCTGTAACCGGTTGTCCATTCCTATCTCTCCTCCTCCTAAAAATGGTTTTAGTTGATCTCTACAATGGCTTTGATCACGCAGGATTCCGGCTTCAGCCAGGTGTCAAACTGCTCTGTCATCCGATCGAGCGTACAACGGTGCGTAATATAGGCGTTTAGATCGACTTTTAAGCTCGTCACCGCGTCAGCCACACGTCTGAAATCTTCCCGTGTAGCGTTACGACTGCTCAGGAGCGTTAGTTCCCGCGAGTGAAAATCAGGATCGTTAAACGTAATATCGCCATTCACGAGTCCGACGTAAACAAGGGAGCCGCCGTGACCGACCAGCCCGAATGCATCCGTCATCGAACGCAGGTTACCTGTCGCGTCGATGACCACGGACGGCAGTTCTCCATCGTTCCATTCGAGAAGGCGATCCTTCGGATTTTCCGTCGCAAGAACGGTATGTACTGATTTGGCCCAGGATTTGGCGAAGGCAAGACGGTCTGCATTCACGTCCATCGCGGCCACCTCGGAACCGGAAGCTGCCGCCATCGCCATGACGCCAAGTCCGATTGGCCCGGCTCCAATTACGAGTGCACGCACGCCGGGATGTAGACCCGATCGGCGGAGGGCGTGCGCGCCGATCGCCAGAGGCTCGAGTAGAGCCGCCTGATCCAGTGACAGCCCTTCCATCCGGAATAGATGGGGGACGGGAACAGAAATCCGCTCGCGCATGCCTCCATCCAGATGCACGCCCAGCACGCGCATGCTGCGGCAGCAGTTCGTTTTGCCGCTTAGGCAGGCGCCGCAATTGCCGCAGTGCAGGTACGGAATCATACTGACCTGATCGCCCACTCTTAGCCCTTCCGGATTATCACCAATCTCTTCGATTACTCCGGAGAGCTCATGCCCGAGGATGCGAGGGTAAGTAAAATAAGGCTGGTTTCCCTGGTATGCGTGCAGGTCCGTACCACAGATGCCGATGCGCCGAATCGCGACGATCGCCTCTCCTTCGCCCCTAACTGGCTCGGGTAAATCCTCTCGATAAACCAGCCTTCCGGCATCTTCGCAGACAATCCCCTTCATTACGCCCGCCCCTCTTTCGCTTCCGTCCGTGGACTGTCATTATACTCAGGCAGTCCGCTCGCCCAGGTCCGATTATGGACCGTAGCGAGAATGTCCGACACTTCACCCAGCAGCTCCTGGTCCATCGGTTCTTCGACCCACCTTGCGTTCTTGACGATGTTTGCCGGATTGGCCGTGCTCACCAGCGTCGTCGGGATGCGTTCGTTAGCGGTCGAGAACTGCACAGCTAACTTGGCGATATCGTATCCGCGGGAGGCACAGTGTTCGGCCGCCTTCCTGCAGGCAGCTTTGAGCTCGGGATCGGCCGGGTGCCAGTCAGCGGTTTCTCGGGTGCTCAGCAGCCCCATGGAAAGCGGTGAAGCATTGACCAGGCCGATGCTGCGCTCCTCCAGCAGCGGAATCAGATCAAGCAATGAGGTATCGTTGAGAGAATAGTGGCAATAAGACAGGATCGCGTCCACTTCAATCTGCGGAAGCATCTGCTCGAATAGTTTCAGCGGAAGTCCGCTGATGCCTGTAAAACGGATCTTCCCCTGCTCCTTCAGCTTGAGCTTCAGCGGAAGTCCGCTGATGCCTGTAAAACGGATCTTCTGAGCAGTGCAGGCACGGCTTCCTCTAGAATGATGCCGGACGGCACGAATTCAATATCATGCAAAAAAAGAATATCGAGATAATCCGTGTTCAGCCGCCTCAGGCTTTCTTCAACGCTGTCAAACATTCGTTTCGCAGAAAAATCAAATGTATTCTCACCGTATCGCCCCGCTTTGCTCGATAGCAGGAAACGATCCCGCTGAAGCTCCTTGATCGCCTGGCCGAGTACGGACTCCGCCTTGGTCAATCCATAGTAAGGCGAAACATCAATATAGTTGATGCCTGCGTCAAGAGCAGCATGCACCGTCTTAATGCTCTCGCGGTCTGACGTTTCCCGGAACACCGATCCTAGCGAAGAGGCGCCGAAGCTGAGGACCGACACCTCGAGTCCCGTGCGACCCAATTTTCGAAACTTCATTTTGCTTTCCCTCCATCCATTCATATTGGTGATTCTTTTCCAGACTTTTTTGACCGATTACCCGCATTGTGAGCTCAGGTTCTAAACGCTCGAAGCTTGTAGAACTCTTTCGCATTGACTCCGAACAGCCGCGACTGTTCCTCTTCTCCCCAAGACTTCGGTAGAGCCCGCCGAACAATCTCTATAACCTCGTCGTACCCTGCAGCAAGCAGGCAGACTGGCCAATCGCTGCCAAACATGACTCTGTCTGGGCCGAATGTCTCCAGAATGTGCTGGACATAGGGAGCGAACTCTTCATAATTCCAGCTTTCATGATCGGCTTCCGTCACCATCCCCGAGATTTTGCAGTGGATGCCTGGAAACGCAGCAGCCTGGCTCATCGCCTCTGTCCATGACTCCCATTCATGGCTTCGGATCGACGGCTTTCCGATATGATCAATGACGCCCCTCAGGTTTGTCCAGATACGATCAACAGATCGATCGGAACATCATCCCCGGCGTAGCCTTTAAGCGCTTTCACAAATGCTGGCTCCAAAATTCGCGCTGCGTCGGGCATGTCCTGGATCATGATACGAAAGCCTGCAAATTTCGGGTGGCGGCTGAATCTCTCGTAATGCAGTCGATGGTTCGGGTCGAACAGATCGAGCCAGCCTACGACGCCAAGTATGGAAGGCGTCTGTTCAGCCAGCCTCAGAATAAAGTCTGTTTCCGAGACAGTCGGGGCGGCTTGAACCAGGATCGTACCATCCAGCCCATGGACGCGTAAATGCGGCTCCAGATCGGCTGGCATAAAATCGCGGTAAAGCTTCGGAATCTCCGGCGTAATCCATCCGTAATCCCCGCGTGCGATAGACCAGTAATGCTGATGGGCATCGATTCTCATGTTAAACAACCACCTCGTTATCTCCATGTCATTGGGATCTAAGCTTGAATACCCTTATTGTATATTCCGTTTTATGATATTGTAATGTCTAGAACAGGCATTTTTATATCCTTTTTTGATATGAACAAGCAGCCGAAAAGGAGGTCTCCATCCATGCAGCCGTACCGTAAATCATTTGCAGGAGATCCGCTGTTTCCGTTTGAAATTGTGTATAAGACAATAAAGCACCCGGACAAGGAACTCCCCGATCATCTGCATGATCATTATGAACTCGTTTATGTGCACAGCGGCCAAGGGATATTTTTCATCGACAATTGCTGGTACCAAAAAAGCGCCGGCGATCTGTTCGTCATCCCCGGCAACACGATCCATCATTCCCTGCCGGACCTTGAAGACCCGATCGTCTCATCGGCGATATTCTTTGCACCGTCTCTCATTGCCGGGCCTTCGCTCGGCGACGGATACTTCCCGCTTCAATGCTATGAAATCGCCCGCAAAAAAAAGCAGTTCAAGATTGGACTGGCGGGATCACTGCGAATTGCCGCCGAAATGGCAATCAAGCAAATCGCGGACGAGTTCGCGAACCAAGAAACGGGATACCGTGAAGCCGTGCTGCTGACGATCGGCCAGTTACTTCTGCAAATTAATCGTCATCTCCTGACCGATGAGATAACCCAGCACGAAAGCCCGCGGATTGGCCCCTCCTGGATATTGCGGGCTCTAAAGCGGATTGACGAGCATCCCGAGCGAGAGATTCATCTGACTGACCTTGCAAGGGAAGCCTGCGTGTCGCCTTCTCACTTCTCCAGAGTGTTCCGGCAGTTAACTTCACTGAACGTTATAGGCTACGTCAACACCAAACGAATCATTAAAGCCAAGGAACTTCTCTTGTTTTCCGACGAGAATGTGAATGTGATCGCAGAGAAATGCGGATATGAGACACCTGCTCATTTTTACAGAGTATTCAAATCGTTAACAGGAGAGACGCCCGGCCAGTACAGAAACCGAAGCTAAAATAACTCCCTATTTGAAACGAGAGACGAAGCGGCGCTGCCAAGGCGTCTCAACAGCACGTGGAGTGTAGTGCTCCCGGACATAGTCGACAGCTTTATGATGGGGTACTCCATCAATCACTGCGAGACAGGCTAGTGCAGTCCCCGTTCGTCCAATCCCTCCCCCACAGGCGATTTCGACCCGTTCCACTTCAGCCCGAGTCCATGCTTCGCGAAGCGCGTCAGCGGCTGCAGCCTTGTGTTTGGGCAGCCAGAAGTCCGGCCAAGGAATCCAGCGGCTCTCCCAGATAACGGGCGCTGGTTCTCGCCCGAGCAGGTAGAGTGCAAAAGTGGGTTGAAGCCCTGGGGGAAGTGGACGTCTTAGTGCTCGGCCGCGGACGAGTCGACCTGAAGGAAGGCGCAGCACACCTTGCGATTCGGGGTTCCATGTATCATTCATAATGTCACTCTCCTTAGGTATCATTTATCTCAAGAATCAGGATAACTTCTTCTTAAGGATCAATAAGTGACCCGTTTGATCACCAAAATACTTTCATCAAACAGTCCACTTGTCATTAGATGAGGTGGACGTTTGGAGCGAATTTCTGGATCAGGATGTTGTTCAGAACCAAAAGTAAACGCTACGGGTTGATTCCCTTTAACCTCTACAATGACATCCAAACCTTGTTTTGGAATACCTGCTTGTTTGTAATAAAAAGTTTCCATTGATTTAGGTATGGTAAAGGATTCTTCACCAACTTTTATTTTTTGAACGCGACCACCAGGAGTAGACAGATACATGTTTTGCACATCTGTTCCACCTGTAAATCGAAAATGAATCATTTTATTCCCTTGTTTTTTCTCTGTCTTTACTAGCTTTATTGGTAGCATTTGATAGTTTCGTACGGGTGCATTTCCTACCCATGCTTTTTTATCATAGTTAAACGGTAAAATAGATTTTATATTGGATATATTCGTTGTAGCTATATATTTCTTCGTCCAATCATCTGGTGGTTGGGTTGTAACCCACTTTGCTTGTTTTTTATCCTGGTCCACGACATAGAATAGGTTACTATCTATAGGTCGATCTGCACTTGGGTTCGCTCTGAAAAAACTAATCGATAATATTACTGCCGCGATTCCTATCAGGGTATAAGGTACCCATCGTCCTAGTTGGAATAGCTGTTTACATTGCATGAACAACAAAGCTAAGAGCCAAACAAAAAGTAACATGAGATAAGGTACAAGACTGACCGGAAAGAAGGTGAAAAGCAACTTGAGCAGTGGGACGAACAGTACTATGGGTAAGAAGGATATAAGGGATAACACCCATGTATTGGTATTTATTTTATCCATTTTATTCTTCCATACCACCCACCCAAGTATCAGTAATGATACGAGCAATGGCCAAGCAAACAGATAGCTGGCACCAGGCAGAAATTGTGTTAACAAAATGAGAAATATGACACCAAGAAAGATCGCCGACAAAGTCATTTCCCATTCATTTACGGAGCGTAATTTCCTCCAGATAAGGAAACAGATAGATGCCGTGATTAACAGAAATGCCCACTGATAATAAAGACTGTCGTATACAGCACCACTAAATAAAGTCATTTTTCCAGCCCAAAGTGCGTTTACCCCCATCCAAATCAGTACCGTTGCGATGATCGAAGAAATGACAGTTAACAGGATAGCTAGCAAACTGATTCCTAACCCTTTGAAAGTGGCGCACTTTTTCTTTACTGCAAAGATCGTAACCATTGCAAATAAAAGTACAATCAGCCCTGTAAGGGGATAGACCCAGTAGTAAGAGTAGGAAATGACTACCCCAAAAAAGTTAAAATAAACGGCATTCTCTTTCTTAATATCATGTAACTCCAATTGACCGAAGTGCCTAGCCATGGCTAAGGCATTTTGCCCTTGGTGCTCTAACGAACGTATATCTAGGTGTTTGACATCATCATGTGGTGTATGGTATCCGGTCCATCCATCACCATAAGCAAAATTCAATCCGGGTATTTTATTTTCATTGGAAACCGTTAAATCCGAGTCGTTTGGCATGATTTCAAACAGATTTCCTAGTAAGGATGAAGTAACAGGATTGGGGGCTGCTTTGGCAAATTCTTTTACCATCCAACCGTTTTGATCACTGGTTTGGAACATGATAGACGGACCACTTGTTCCTCTTGCCTCGAAATTAATGATGAGATCCATTTTTTGTTTATGATTTGATTTCGTCCAAAATTCCTTTGCTCCCATTAATCCTTGCTCTTCGCCATCTGTAAACACAAAATAGATATCATTTTTCAAAGGAGGACCTGATTTTAATACACGTATGGTTTCTAATAGAGCAGCTACTCCGCTTCCATCATCACTAGCTCCCGGTCCTTGTTGAACAGAGTCATAGTGTGCAGACATCATCATTGCATGATCACTGCTGGTACCTTCAAGTTTACCAATCACGTTGTACATATCTCCGCCAGTCAACATTTTGGGATATAGAGAAGCATGATTGGAGTGTTCGATTTCTGGTCTCAATCCCATTAATTTTAGTTGTTCAACAAGATAATTTCTTACTTTTTCATTTTCTGCTGATCCGCTTGGATGAGCTGTCTTTGCGATGTGATTTAAATGTTGGACAGCACGATCTGCTGAGAAATTTTTCGAGATGTCCGCCTTCTTATCTGGACTGGGTGGAACAATGGTATACAGGCTGATAAAGGCAAACAAAAATATAAATGATATGACCGTAATGGCTTTAAAATTTTGATTATTAGTCATGATTAATCCCTCCTTATTGTTACATGGTTGTAAGTATCATAATGAAAAAGAAAAAGACAAACCAATGGTTTATCTTACAGTTACCTTACTTTACGGTAAGGTAGGTTATTTAGAAAAAATTACGCACGGTCCTCCCTTTGCCAATAAGGAAGGTTTTAATTCCGAACGAGATCCGAAAAAAAAAGACAACCCTAATGGGCTGCCTTCATTCAATCGCTATTTGGCTTCAATGGCCGCGTCGTCTTCGAGCACATACCGAATGACTCTGCGCTCTGGTCAGAAATGATCAGCATTCAGCTGCCCCCACCAAGTGCGCTCAAACGGCCCGCAGCTAGCGAATTATGTCCCTTATGACCAGAAGCAGCTTCTTATTTCATGTCCTGCCAGCTTTTGAAATCGTGAATGGCAAAGCCGGCATAGCTTGCGTAGTGCGCCAATTGATTATGGGCGGACTGAAGCTCCTGTTCCATCACTTTATTACTTATGGAATAGAATGAGACCCTAGGACCCTCTGTGCTTTTGACCGTTTCAACAGCAACAACAATTTTCTTCTTGAGGGTGGAGGCTTCTCTCAGCATGACCTGCGCATTTTCCACAATTCCATTATTGCCTAACGCATGATTCCGATAATTCATGATGACGAGGCAATCGAACTTCTCCAGCATCCATGCACTCATACTGTAATTCTTCCCGGGTACATGAATCGTATTAAGCCAATACGGAACGTCCATCGAAATTTTCAAGCCGCTGCCTTTCGTTTCTTTTTCGATCAGTCTCATATTGTCCATCCAGCTTTCAAGAATCGCTTTGTTGTGCTTTGTCCATTCGCTTAGCGCATAAGGTTCAATATCGAAATGCAGTCCCGTAAAGCTTCCTTCCGGGCCAACAGAGGAATTATAGGTTTTAACCCACGCGATGAAATTCCGAATATCCTCCTGCTTAGACTCATAGACCCATTCGGGTCGCCCCTCAAGTGCTTCCACTTGAATTCCTTCGTTTTTGGCTTTTCGAATAAAGCCCTCATATATCGCTGGATCGATATCTCTATCCACCTGCAGGTAAATGGATGTCACACCCTTCATTTTGGCGAAGCTTATCATTTTCTCTTGATCCTGTTTGATGATGTGACTGTCCCATATCCATGTTCCTTTCGGAACATTGGCCACGGAGGTCATAATGCTCACCAGATTGCGCGCGGGCTGCCACTCCACATTTGCATGCAATACTTCACTAATAAAACGCACCGGAACCATCGTGCGGCCTTTTTTTAGCGCCGCCGCCCCTTCGAAATCAACTCTTTTTCCATTCACCAGTGCATGATTATCGCCAATTACCAAAATAATCGTGTCACGGTTAAGCGAGATCGTAATTTGTTTTGAATTTCCGTCCCATTTCGTAGCAGCTCCGAGCTTGTCGGATACAAAAGCAAGTGGAACCATCGTAAGGTTGGATCTCCGATCGACGTAGGGGTGCTCATCCGGGAATTGTACATCACGCCCATCCACGGATATTCGAACTTCAGAAGCGTAAATAGCGGGGGTAAACGCAGCTAAACTTAGCAGTATAGCTAACGCGCATACTAGCAATTTTCTCATGGGTGATTTCCTCGTCTTTTTGATATTGTTCTTTTCCTAACTGTGCACGTGTTGTCACATAATGAGATTATACGAGATGTAATAATTGGTAACAAGAGATCAACAGGGGAAAAAATATGCAGATTTAATTGCTGAGGCGGATCAGTTCGGGACTTGAGCCCTAGAAAGGGCTCATGTTGGGCAAATAAACGAAAAGCTCAACCAGTAAAAACTGACTGAGCTCATAAACAGAATGACTTCGAACGAACTTCAGAAGATGGCCTTGTAAGCAACAATCTTATGGAACTCAGCCATTAACTTGAACATTCCCTCCAAGAAATTCATGGCTATATATATCGGAGATTTTTTCCAGCACACGTTGTGCATGTTCCGTAAATTTCAAGCCCGCAATCCGATCTTTGAACAGAAACACGCCGGTCTCATTGCTGTTTTGGCCCAGAGCTCCCTCATATAATAGATTGGCTCCATGAGTAGGCGGAGAGGAAAAAAACTTCATAAACAGTTCAAACCCTGCAGTCAGTCCGGAATCCTTTCCTTTTCTTAGCGTGTTGTTAATACCTGGGTCAACGCTGCGGATCTTGATGCCTTCCTTTGCAAGCTGCGGTGCGACGGCTTGGGTCCACAACGAAAGAGCCAGCTTTGAAGTCGCATATGGTCCATACATTTTGCGGAAGGTTTTGGGATGCTCCAATTTTTCGATCGTAAACTCCTTCGTAAATCTAAACACCTGCGACGAAGTGTTAATCACCGTTTTTAAACTGCCGTTCTTCAACAGATCCTTCAATTCCATCAGAATAATAAAAGGAACGACCGTCAACAATTCATAATGCAATTCGCGGCCTTGTTTCGAATAGCGCAGTTCACTTAAGCCTCCTCCGGCGTTGTTAAACAAAATATCGATCCGCTGTTCCTTGGTTTTGATTTCTTCCAAAGCGTGTCTCAAGCTGCCATAATCGGTGAGATCCTTCACTTTATAGGCTCGGAGCCGTCCGTCCTTGAGATGATTTTGGAGGAATCTATCGTCCGCCGGAAAATCCGACCGGTTCAAAGTAACCACCTGCCAGTTCTCCGACAGCATTTTCCGGGTCAATGCCAACCCGATCCCGTTACTTGCGCCTGTAATCACTGCAATATGTTCTCGTTGGTTCTTACTCAATGCGTATCCTCCTTCATTTAGAATTTCATCGGTTATATGTGCTCATCAGTCGGAGTCGGGCAGGAGGATCAGTTTGCCGTGGGCACCCCCGCTCTGGCTGATTTCGACAGCTGAACGCCATTCGTCGAGTTCGAAAGTCTTCGCGACCGGAATCGTGAACTTGCCGTCCGCTGCGTACCCAGCAAAGTCGCCGACAACGTCATAACGTGCGGTATGCAGTTCTCCATAGCTGGTACGAACGCCAAGTTCAGCGGCTGCGGCGAAATCGCTGACGGTTAGGACATGCTGGGGATGCCCGTTGACGATTTGGACCAGATCTTTCAATGAACCGCTGATTGGCGCGGTATCCAGGGCGAGATCAACCGGCTGCTTTGCCAGTTCGGTCACTCGTTCGACCATTCCATCACCGTACGACGTCACCAACGCTCCCATTGAGCGGAGCTTGTCGGCGTAGGTGGGACCAGCGGTTGCGATCACGCGGGCACCGCGCATGAGGGCAATTTGAACGGCGGCGAACCCTACCGTGGTGCCGGCTCCGTGCACGAGTACGATCTGACCCGATTTCACCCCAAGAGTATCAATGCCTCGGTAAGCGGTTTCGACTGCCATTGGCAACGCTGCAGCTTGAACAAAGTCGAGTCCGGCCGGCATGCGGAACCAGTAGTACATAATAGCTCGGTCGGACGCACCAGCGCTCGATCCATTCATGAAATCTGCGGCACCCAGAACGGAATCGCCGATGGCAACATCGGTTATGCCCTCTCCGATTGCGTCTACAATACCTGCCACGTCTAACCCGATTCCGTGAGGCAAGGGCAGTTGACCGGCAAAGTGGCCTTGGCACGTCACCCAGTCAACCGGATTTAAGCCGCAAGCGCGTACTCTCACGCGAATGCGTCCCGGCCGTGGCTCTGGGATCGCCACCTCCTCCAAGCACAAGACATCAGCTGGTTCCCCGTATTCGTGGAACCGGATTGTCCGCATGGTATTCTCCATTGTGATGCCCCCTCTATTTTGCTCTGATAAAAATCATGTTCTCTGTAATTTCGAACGGTCTTCCAAGGAAAACAACGAAATCCTAAACTATAAGTTACTAGAAGGCAGGGTGTCATGAGGTGAAGCTATGCCCCCTGCCCTCGCTTTAAGAGTCAGGTGTGCGAACGGAGGAGCTTAGATCTGGGAGCCGCCTCCATCGACAGGGAACTCAGCCCCGGTGGTATAGGTGGCCTCAAATGCTAGGAATGCAACAGCCTTGGCTACCTCAACTGGATCGCCTAAACGCAGCATTGGGATCTGCTGTCTCATCTGTGCCTTTGTCTGCTCGGCAGCTTCTTCCGGCATTGACTTTTCCATGATACCTGTGTCAATGACGCCGGGGCTGACTGCGTTGACGCGAATATTTCGAGGTAATAACTCGCGCGCCAGACCTCGAGTCATGGAGCGCAGCGCCGCCTTACTAGCTGCGTAAGCACTGAGCATTGGGAGACCCACTACGTTCACGATTGAGGTGGTAAGGACTACCCCGCTACCTGAGCCTAGCAACGGAGCGAGTTTCTGCACGGTAAAGTACGGTCCTTTGGCATTGATTGTAAGTATCTCGTCGTATTTTTCTTCGGTCATTGCCTCGAAAGGGACAAACCCCGTGACACCAGCGTTAACGAACAGGGCATCTATTGTTCCAAACTCAGCCTTCACTCGATCGGCTAACGCGGCGATATCGTTCAATGAAGCGGCATCGCTTAAGACCGCGATTGCGTTGTTGCCGAGTTGTTCACGAGCCGCGTCCAGCGTCGCCTGAGTACGTCCAGTAATCAGAACGCGTGCGCCTTCATCCACTAGCAACTTCGCCGTCGCAAGGCCGATTCCGCTGCTGCCTCCCGTGATCACGACCTTTTTGTCAGCGAATTTGCCTTTACTGAATGGTTCCATTTGAATCGTCCTCCCTTTGGTTAATCCGTAATCGGATGATTAGGTACAGGACCGATTATATAGCAATAGATTTAATAAGTAAACTAATTTTATTAATTTTGTTCATTTAATTAATTTAATACATGAAAGGCAGCAAGTTTGTTATAATAAGTTCGAGAGGCATTAAAGGGAGGCACTTATCCGTGAGAAAAGCCGTGAGTGTAGAGACATATGTAGAAAAAATAAAGCCCGTTATAAGAAAAACAAAATTCAGCCAACTGAAAGTCGACGATCTCGCAAAATATATGGATATCAGCAAAGTGACACTATATAAGCATTTTTCCTCCAAAGACGACATCATCGAACAAGTCGTTGATTATTACATTGATTATTCGAAGAAGGCCGACACCGTTGTCAAAGACGATTCCGTCTCTTTTTTGGATCGTTTTCAATTAACATTTTTACAATCTTTGATGTGTGCCGCGTATATCTCTGATTTGTTCTTGCAAGACCTGAAGGAATTTTATCCGCACCATTTTGAGAATCTGTCCGTTGCCCTACAAAATCGGAATAAAAGCTTACAAACTTTTTTTGAATCCGGTATGGAGCAACAGATTTTCAACAGATTGAATGCCGTATTGTTTATGGTTCAAGATGACGCTGTGCTGCGACGCTTTATCGAGCCGTCCTTTTCGATTCAGTATGATATCACCTTGAAACAAGCGATAATGGATTTCTACTACATGAAGCAGTATCAATTGCTCAAACCTGAATATCTGAAAATCATAGACAATTCCAATATTGAAACGAAGATCGTTCATATTTTGCAAGGCATTTCATAAGTGAAGCGTCCATATCCGATTCCGTTGTGGACTACATTACTTCAACAGAAACGGCAGCCGATCGTCTTGCCGGCTGCCGTATGTTTCCGAACTATCATCCCCGTTAACTTAATGAGTTAGCACATATCCTCAACAGAATTTGTACTTCGTACTTTCGGACTGGACCAGCCAATCCCCGCCGCGTTCCATGCCTGAGCACCCGTGGGAGCGGGGCCAAGCGTACGACTCTCTTCAGCGCAATTATTCGTCGTACCCTAGAATCATTTGGTCCAGCGGCGTGCCGGCAAGCACCATGGGGTATACGTTCTCATTGGTCGGGATGACGAACTCGACGAGCACAGGTCCTGTCGTCTGCAGCGCCTCAAGCCAGACCTTGGAGGCTTCCGCCTTGTTCGTTGCTCTTAATCCCTTGATTCCGTATGCTTCCGCAAGCTTGACGAAGTCCGGACTGCCGGAAAGATCAATCTGGCTGTAGCGTCGTTCGTACATCAATTCCTGCTGCTGCTTAACCATGCCGAGCACCTGGTTGTTCAAGACCACGATCTTGACCGGAATCTGATGAATCGCGCAGATCGCCATCTCCTGCGCGCACATCTGCATGCCCCCGTCGCCGTTGATCGAGACGACGAGACGATCTGGATTTCCGACTTTAGCACCGATCGCAGCCGGGAAGCCAAAGCCCATCGTGCCAAGACCGCCCGACGTGATGAGTGAGCGAGGATGCTTAAAGCGGTAAAACTGCGCGGTCCACATTTGGTGCTGGCCTACATCGGTGGTGATGATCGCATCTCCTTGCGTCGTCTCGCTAATCATCTCGAGCACATATTGCGGTTTAATGACAGTATCCGAATCGGTATACCGAAGCGGATGCTGCACCTTATACTCTTGAAGCTGCTCGAACCAGGTGCCCGTCTGGGCTGCTTGCGCTTTCGTGTTCGCATAAACCAGCACGTTTTTAATATCACCGATGCACGCGAGATCTGTCTTGACGTTCTTGCCGATTTCCGCCGGATCAATATCGATATGGGCGATTCGTTTGGCCTGAGGCGCAAATCCGTCCAGTTTCATCGTAACCCGGTCATCGAAACGCGAGCCGATCGAAATAATGAGATCCGTATTCTGCACTGCCATATTCGCCGCATATACGCCATGATGTCCGAGCATGCCCAGCCACATCTCGTCATCGCTCGGAAACCCGCCGAGGCCGAGCAGAGTCGTCGCGACCGGAATCCGCGTAGTGTGGACGAATTTGATCAGCTCCTGGGAGGAGTTCGAATAGACAACGCCGCCGCCTGCGATAATAACCGGCTTGCGCGCTTCTGCAATCGCCTGAAGCAGCGCATCTATTTCTGCCGGATTCGGCTCCGGGGCTCCATGGTATCCGCGCAACTGAACCGTGTCCGCTGGACAATACGCCATCCGCTGGTTGGTCACGTCTTTTGGAATATCGATCAAGACAGGACCTTTGCGGCCCGTATTTGCAATGTAGAACGCTTCATGAATGATGCGAGGAAGGTCGTGTACATCGCGAACCATGTAGCTGTGCTTCGTAATCGGCATCGTGATACTAATAATGTCCGCTTCCTGAAAAGCATCCGTGCCCATGACAGTCGTAGATACGTTCCCCGTTATGACCACCAGCGGCACCGAATCCATATAGGCGGTTGCGATGCCCGTCACCAGATTTGTTGCTCCTGGACCGGATGTCGCGATACATACCCCAACCTTCCCCGTCGACCTAGCATAGCCGTCCGCCGCGTGAATCGCGCCTTGTTCGTGCCGGGTCAAGATATGCTTGAAGTCAGGCTGATGTACCATCGCGTCGTAAATGTAGAGCACATTTCCTCCCGGATAGCCGAATACGCACTCTACGCCCTCCTGCAGCAAGCCGCGTAAGAGTACCTCCGAACCGGTGATATATTCCTCTGATGACGTCGTTGTTTCATTTGTCATTCCTAATTGCTGTTCCATTGGGCAGCCTCCTTCGTTAAAATAAAATCCCCTCTCCTCCTGAAGCAAGCTGACAGCAGTCAGCTCATACAGGGACGAAAGGGGATTTTTTCGCGGTACCACCCAAGTTTGCTGCCACCCTCGCGAATGCAGCCTCATGAGGTAAGGCCGATGCCTTACCTGCGGCGCGTTAACGAGCACCATTTCGGTTAAGCCTACTTTCGGGCATGGAATGAAACCAGCCGCTTTCGGTTAACAGCTCCGAGACGACACCATACAAGGGGTTAAGGCAAAGGTTTCAGCGTTTCCTCTGCTCTCTGGGCATAAGCGCCATTGTCGGCTTTCTCTTCATCGCCTGCTGGTATTAAACAAATAACCCCTTCCTTCCCAAGGCTCGAAGCAGTTGCTTGAAGCCTTGGGACGAAAGGGGAATGTTCGCGGTACCACCCAGGTTTACTGCAATCTCGCAATTGCAGTCTCATGAGGTAAAGCCGATGCTTTACCTGCAGCATGTTAACGGATGCCAGGCCGGTTGATCCTACTTGCGGGCGTGCAATAACGCCTTCTACGTTCAGTCAACAGCTCCGAGACGACACTATACATGCGTTACGACGGAGGTTTCAGCAATCCCTCTGCTCTCTGGACATAAACGCTATTGCATAGCCTTCTCTTCTTCGCTATATTTGGATTTTTCTGATAATAGCACAGACTCGATTTTTTTTCAAACCAAATTGATACTAAGCTGCTTTATGATTAGTGAGCTCTTGTACCCGTTAAGTTTAACCCATTTATGCATGTATGGTTTCTTGAATGAGCGGCGCATGTGTAAACCATCTGTCCATGAGCACAAACGAGGCGGAAACGCCTGACTGAATGGCACGATCCAGCATGGCATCACTTGAGTGGCGGCAAGCAACGCCTCCTGGCGGCGTCTTTAGCCAAAACTGCGCTTATCGATTCCTTCCATGATACCGTTAATGCTGGATTTTATGGAACTTAGCAAAGCGAAGTCTATGGGAATAAAGGAATGCCCGTCCGACCAGCCCATGATCAGCATGCGAAATCCTTTATAGAACGCACCAGTCGCATGATCCTTGAAGCGCTCCAGCAGTTCGACAGCTTTGCATCATTTGAGCCATAAAGTAATTGTTACGACCATCAATGATATAACTTCGTCCCTGGTCAATCCCGCGAAATCCGGTCTGTACAACCTTCTCCGGGGTCGAGAGCTTTTGGCCCGCACCCAATTCCTCGCTACCGACCGCATCGAAGAAACCCGTCTCGGTTGCACCCGGGCACAGTGCGAGCACGCGAACGCCTCGCCCACGCATTTCCGCCCATAGTGCCTCTGAGAAGGACAATACAAATGCTTTGGTAGCCCCATAAACGACCGATAAGCACAAGGCATAAACGCGGCCATCGATGCCACGTTAACGATGACTCCGTCCTCTCGCTTCAGCATATTAGGCAGCAACCGGTGCGTAAGATCGACTAACGCAGTCCTCCTGCTCGCGCCCCGGGGCTATTTCCTCGAAGGCCGTAAGTGCCGACGCCTGCGTTGTTGATGAGAATATCCACGGACAAGCCCAGTTCGGAAATTTGTTCGGCCAGTTGGCGCGGGGCGTTCGCTTTGGACAAATCGCAAGCCAATGCATAAGCCTGTACGCCATACTGGATCATGTTTATACTATTAGCGGGATTAACAGCCTCGGTACTCGTTATGGTTCTCTTTTGTAGAAACGGCATTCAACAGAGATTATAATAATCATGTATAGAGTGCTGTTGGTCTATTTGGTTAATAGCGATATGTATCTTCCATATGAGTAAATAGAGGTGACCCACTTGAAAATGAATCGTTCCTCATCCGCATTGGGTAACTTCCTTAAATCGCGCAGAGAACGGTTGCAGCCTTCAGAGGCCGGGATCCAGCCGCTGCCCGGACGAAGACGCACTCCGGGACTTCGAAGAGAAGAAGTCTCTTATCTTGCCAATATAAGCGTGACTTATTATGCCTGGCTGGAGCAAGGCAAGGAGGTGAATCCTTCGTCGGAAGTGCTGCTAAGTATCAGCAAAGCGCTTCAGCTTGACGAAGACGAGCAGAAGCATCTATTCGATCTGGCCAATGTTGATGGAACGAGCGTTGTCACAGTGCCGAATAACGGTGGACCGGATACGGGAGTTCTGCAGAAAATCGTAGATCAACTTTATTATCCTTCTTTTATCACGGACGAAGGGACGGATGTTATCGCTTGGAATCGGGCAGCGGAACTGATCGTAGCCGATTTCGGCAGTCTGCCGGACAACGAACGGAATATGATGGACATTATGTTTTTAAAGCCGGATTACCGCAACAGACTGGTGAATTGGGAAGCCGCTGCCCGTTACTCTGTAGCCGTTCTGCGGGCAGGCTTCGATCTTTACAAGAACAACCCGTTCTATATGGAACGGGTTGAACGCTTGACGCGGGAAAGCGTGGAGTTCGTGCATTTCTGGGAGTTATATGAAATCAAACAAAAACGCGTAGCCACCGCTTTATTCTGTGTTCCAGAGGCGCAGGAGATGGAGTTCGAGCTCCATTCCGCGGCTGGTATCGATAATGACCCGGGACTGCACTGGTGTTTCTTTGTTCCGGTGCCCGGTTCAGGTACGGAGGAGAGATTATTGCGTTTACTTGAGCAGGACAGGCAGCTCCCGTAGACTGTTACTCCCGTTAATAGTATAGATGTGCTGTGGCTAGCCCCTTCCAGTTGCTTGTATGATTCAGTGGATGACAACGAATGGAGGGTGTTTAGCATGCAAACGTGGTTCATTACAGGAACGTCAGGAGGCTTGGCTTCACGTATAACTCGCCGGTTGCTGGATCGAGGGGACCGTGTAGCCGCAACGGTACGCAAGCCGGGGGTGCTGGATGATCTGCAGGCACAGTATGGCTCTGGGCTTTGGCAGGCTAATTTAGATCTGACAAACCCTCAGCAAATTGCTGAAGTCGTGGAACGTGCATTTTCAGAACTGGGCACGATCGATGTGTTTGTCAATAATGCAGCCTATGGCTTGTATGGCGCAGTGGAAGAAGCAAGCGACAGACAAATTGAGCATCAGTTCATGACCAATGTGCTTGGCTCCCTGCGTGCAGCGCGTGCAGTCCTGCCCTTTTTTCGCAAGCAGGGCGGCGGTCACATCGTACAGATTTCGAGTATGGCAGGTCATTATTCAATTCCGGGCATGGGGCTGTATTGCTCTTCGAAATGGGCGGTCGAAGGAGCCTTTGAAGCGCTAGCTAAGGAAGTGGCTCCGTTCAATATTAAGGCCACTATGGTGGAGCCCGGCGGAATCCGAACGAATTTCATTACAAGCAACGCCGTGTTCGGCGAGCGGATGGACGAATACCGGGATACGGAGGCGGGCCAATTCGTTAGCCTGATGAAGGGAGAACTGCCTGGTATAGATATGGGCATGTTCAATCAAATGGTTGTCGGCGATCCGGATAAAATGGCGCAGCAGATTATCCGTCGTGTCGACCAGGGAGAGGGTCCGATACGTATGGCGTTGGGCAGTGACGCCTACGAGCAAATCCGGGCAGCCCTGCTGGACAGACTGGCCGCTCTGGAAGCACAGAAAGAGCTGGCTTACTCCACTGATTCAGACGATGTGGTAAAACAATTTTAAAGGATAACAAAGAATTCGACATCCACGGCAACTGATATGCTCCTCTGAAGTAGTCGGTTTATTTATTAAACCTGCTTACTTAAAGGGGAGCATTTTTAAAACTTGCCGTTACTTATGATACAGTTCTCCGTTTCACCTATAGAACAAGATTAAAAGACATCCGCTCGGATGTCTTGATTCATGCCGAATAAGACTTCTGATTGCCTTCCTATACTAAACTCTTCGAGAAGATTCAAGCTGCTCTGAATGCTGGCTCTGATAATCGATTAACAGTTGCTGCATCTTATCCACCGTGCCATCTGGATGAGGAACATGAATGGAAACGGTCAAATTAGAATCGTTCAAGTAATGAAACGAAACAAGATCAAAATTCAAGATCCCGAGATTCGGACAATGCAGCGTCTTAGGAGCATCCATAGCATCGAGAACCTCGTGGGAATCCCAAAATTCTCGAAACTCCCTGCTAGCCTGTGAAAGCGCCTCGAACTGCTCGGACCACCAAGGATCGTCGACGTGACGTGCATACCCGGCATGGAAATTGGCAACGATTCGCCAAGCATGCAGTTCCCATTGGTCTCCCTTTGCATAGCGGAAACGGGGAGAAGTAAACGTCATCCAGACCAAATTCCGCTCCCTATCCGACATAACCGTGAGATTCCCATTCAATGCGCAGTAGGCCTCATTCCAGGCAATGATGTTCATGCGCGCATCCATGACATTCGCAGGGGAAAGGTTCTGGCTATCCAAAAAACGTTGAAGTTCCGGTGTTACCTTAGAGGGTTGCTTCGTACCGGCCAAGGGAAATTGTTTACGGGCAAGATGGTACAGATGCCTGCGTTCCGATTCATCTAACCGAAGCACTTTCGCTATTCGATCAAGCACCTCAGCGGATACGTTGATATGACGCCCTTGTTCCAAATAGGTGTACCAATCCAATCCCACATCTGCCAGCAGAGCTACCTCGCTGCGACGAAGTCCGGGTGTTCGTCTGCGTCCGGAATCCGGCAAACCTGCTTGCTCTGGGGTTATTCGTTCGCGGCGTGAACGCAAAAAACGGGACAATTCCTCATAACGGTCCAATCTGTTTGCCATGTCCTCCATACCTCCTACCTATTCATGAACGTAGGATTCCCAATCCTACGATAACTAGATCTCTTCCTAGCCTCTTCGGGTCCATTTAGACTAGTTTATGTCCTCCTTAGGAGGAATAGCAAGAATGGATAGACAGTGATGATCGGTCCCACCTGTTCAACTCCATTCAGACCCTATCATTGAGGTGATGAAAATGAAAGTCGCCGCCATAGTCGGAAGCATTCGCAAAGATTCATACAACCTGAAGCTGGTCCGTTATATTCAAAACCGTTATCAGCATCTTTTTCAGTTGGATGTGCTGAACATTCGGGACCTCCCCTTTTACGATCAGGATATCGAGTCTGTTCCGCCGCAGCCGGTTATCGATTTTAAGGCGAAAGTCGCTGCTGCCGATGCGGTGTTGTGGATCACTCCGGAATATAATTCGACCATTCCCGGCGTCATGGCGAACGCGATTGACTGGTTATCCCGCGTGGATCGAGTCATGATCGGGAAGCCCTCATGGATCGTCGGATCTTCCATGGGATTGTTGGGATCGGTCAAAGCGCAGGGCCATCTGCGTGACATTCTGTTCGCATCCGGTATTTCCTCGCCTCTGTTGCCTGGAAATGAAGTGTACATTGGTCTTGTTCATGAGAAGTTTATCGAGAAGGGTGAGCTGACAGATGAACCTACCATTCAGTACCTTGATCTTGTAACCGACAATTTCGTGAAATGGATGAAGGAGCTCTCCCAATTGAAGCAGCTCCAAAGTCAAAAATAAACAGAAACCTTGGAGGGAATAAGATGTTTGAGCATATCGTGCTATTGAAATTCAAGCCCGATGTTTCTATTAAAGTAAAAGAAAGTGCAATAAAACGCGCGCATGACTTTAAAAGGAACATTCCGGGGATCGTGGAACTTAGCGCCGGGATTAATGTTACGGAGGAAATAGAGCATACGCAGGAGTTTACGCTGGGAATCAGAGTCACTTTCGAAAATCAACAGGCTTGTCGAGAGTATATTCAGCACCCCCTGCATCAAGGATTATTGCAATCCATTGGCCCGTTTGTTGAAGGAATCGTCGTTATGGATTACCCGTTTGCTTAATGCTCCCCTTTAAAACACATTAGAAAGGAGAGATTGCTGAAATGGATGAGAAGCTTGCCGGAAAAGATGCCTTGGTCCCTGGAGCATCCAGAGGAATCGGCAGAACCATTGCCGAGTATTTAGCGAATCATGGCGCCAAGGTGGTTATCAATTTTGCGAATCGTGCAGCGATGTTACGGAAGCGGATTACGACCAGCTATTTGCGATTGCGGCATGGCATTCACCTGCAAATAGTATAGTTAAAAATTTCATTTATGCCAGTGTACCACACCAGCTTGAGGGATATAATGACGATGTATTAAGAAGAGGAGGGAAATCATTTTGACTATTGAACGTTTTCAAATTCAGGTCTCTGATGAAATCCTGAACGATCTGCAATACAGAATCCATCATATCCGCTGGCCGGATCAATTGGAAAATGCGAATTGGGAACGGGGCACGGAATTAAATTACTTAAAATCGCTAGTTTCGTATTGGAGGGACCATTATGATTGGCGTGCACAAGAAGCCAAGTTGAACCGCTTCTCCCAGTTTCGCTGCAAGATCGATGGGATCGACGTGCACTTCGTACATGAACGCGGTAAAGGTCCTAACCCTTTGCCCCTGATTCTAACTCACGGATGGCCCGACAGTTACCTGCGTTACCAAAAAATCATCCCGCTGCTTACGGATCCGGCCAGCCATGGCGGCAACCCCGAGGACGCTTTTGACGTAATCGTCCCTTCATTACCTGGCTTTGGATTCTCCAGCCGTCCTAAACATCCCGGGGTCAACAATTTTCGTGTCGCCGAAATGTGGGTTAAGCTCATGACCGAAGAATTAGGCTACAGTAAATTCGCTGCCGCCGGTGGGGATATGGGCTCCGGTGTGACCAGATACCTGGCGGCAAACCATCCCGAACGGTTATACGGAATCCATCTGACCGATATCGGGATTATCCGAGATCTCATAGCTTCATCTGATCAGGCCACGCTTTCGGAAGAAGAGCGGCAATACCAGAATAATGCTTCAGCATGGATGGCTCAGGAGGGCGGCTATATGTCCATTCAATCGACGCGCCCCCAAACCCTTGCATATGGACTTTCCGACTCGCCCGTAGGTTTGGCCGGTTGGATGACGGAGAAATTCCGATCATGGAGCGATTGTAACGGCGATCTTGCGCAAAAATTCAGCGAGGATGAACTCCTTACGCATATCATGATATATTGGGTGACGAACACCATAGGATCGACAGCGCATATGTATTATGATAATGCGCATTCTTTGCCGCCAATCGGCTACATCGAGGTTCCGACTGGCCTTGCCCTATTCCCGGCGGATATCCTGTTGCCGCCCAAGGAATGGGCCATGCGCAACCTGAATGTAACCCGCTGGACTTCGATGCCCCGCGGCGGACATTTTACCGCTCTGGAGGAACCAGAGCTTTTTGCCGATGACATTCGCGCATTCTTCAGACCTTTTAGAACGAAAAGCTAGTGAATCAGAACCGTTTCGAAATAATTCTAAATACACTGTCTAGTAGATAATAAGAAAAGTAGACGGACCGTGGTCATCCCCTGACCCTGCATCATGTTGCCGCTCAGTTCCCCTGTCGGGAAACGAGCGGCCTTCTCTTGACCTTGAAGGCACCTTTGACCGGATTAATTGACAATCCTTATCAACCACGGTTTTGTTACAAAAGTTATTTACTTTAATTAAATACCTTTTTAACAAAGTCAATAAGCTTAGACTTTAAGGCATCACCGTGCTCTCCCTTATGGTACATATCTGTTCCGTGATAACCACTCTCATCCACAATTAGCTCTTTATCCGTGGCTCCGGATGCTTGATATAATTTGCGCATATCAGTTGACCGTTCGCGGGCCGGATTGGATGACCGACCCTTACTTCCTCAGCCCGGGAGCAGAAAGCCTGCTCACCCTTTTTGGCGCAGAACACTCACTTGGAGGGATCGCTGGTTACGAGGTTAAAGAAACAACAGATGAAAACCCAGAACGAGTTGCCCTGATCCAAAAGGTTACATGGGCTTACCTTCGACATGTACTCGATATTGAGCAGACCAACTGGTCGGCCGTGAAACAGACTTTGTCCGAGACGACCTATTCAATTGGTCGAATTGAATCCAAATAAAGCTCTAGAGAAAAACAGCGAGCTCCCCCCGCCGGCCCAATGCCTGTGAGGGAGCTCGCTCTCTTTTTCTGGTTTCTTGAGGTACGTCAGCGATAGAAGTCAACCATATCTCCAAACAGCCGTTTAATAAATTCGAGCTCGCTTTCGTTATATCTTTCCAAAAATTCGTACATTCTTTGCCTTTCCTTCGCATGAAGCTCATGATGAGCAGCAAATAGCTTTTTGCCGACAGGCGTTAACCGAAAATACACTTCCTTTTTGTTATCGTTGAGCTGGGCTTTTCGCACCCAACCTGCCTTTAGTAACTTGTTTGCGATCTTGGAGGTATTTCCTTTGCTTAAATCTATTCTCTCCGCGATGGAAGTGAGATTGATCGGCTCCTGCTCTCCGATGCACGCAATGGTGTGCAGTTCCGTCATATTCAAGCTGAATTCCGATTCAATATGCTTACGGATATCCTCCAGGTATGTGGCAGTTATTCGGGTTTCATATTGCTCTTTTTGCTCAAGAAACTGAACGAAAAATTCATGAATGGCGGTTTTGGTTTTGTTCTTACTGGCAGTTTYCATGATTATGCTGACTCCCTCGACTTATTTGTTTATTATATCATAGATTGTTTCCTGAGAAACAAACGATCATACTCATATTAAGATTGGGGTTGACAGGGTAAAGAATAAATAAGTACAATGATATTGTTTCATATGAAACAAAAATTATATATAATTTTTATCATACCCTTTTTAACAAGCAATAAAAAGATTCTACCGAAACAATAATTAATGAAGGAGGTGCATACCTACCAATGGAACTCGTGAATCCGAAGACATTGACGGATAAGGTTACATCTGTAATTTCTCATGTCGTGGTAACTACTGCCTCCAAACTGGCCTTCATCTCAGGTCAGGTTTCTGTAGATGAAACAGGAGCATTGGTCGGTTCAGGGGACTATTACGCGCAAGCGGTTCAAGTGTTCACCAATCTTAAGTATGCATTGGAAGCCGTGCGAGCGGATCCATTGTACATTGGAAAGATGAATATCTTTGTGGTAAACCACAACCCGGAATTGATTTCGATTATTTTTGATGCAGGATTTTATGTGTTTGGCCCTAACTGGCCGAAGACAGCAAGTACCTATATAGGCGTTCAAGCACTAGCCGATCCTGAATGGCTTATCGAAATAGACGCTATCGTGATCTTCCCATAATGTTTAAGAAAAGAGGTTATTTATATGAAATATGAAGTCATCCTTATCGGTGGCGGACCTGTCGGCATGATGTTGGCTGGGGAATTGGCATTAGCCGGTGTAAAGGTCTGCGTCATTGAGCGATTAAAAGAGACAACTCCATATTCACGTGCGCTTACCGTCCATCCACGAACCCTTGAAATATTAGATATGCGTGGAGTGAAATCACAATTAATCAGTCAAGGCCGCTTACTTTCGAGAGGACATTTTGCCGGATTAGAAACCCCCTTGGATTTCTCGGTGTTGGATTCTTCTTCCAATCACACCCTCTTTTTACCGCAGAGTGAGACGGAGAAGGTGCTGGAGGAATGGGCGCTTAGCCTTGGCGCAGAGGTCCGGAGAGAGGTTGAGGCTCTATCTGTGCACCAGGATGAGGATGGGGTTGACGTTAAGATCGCGGGACCTCATGGAGAAACAACGTTAAGATCAGCTTATGTGGTAGGTACGGATGGAGCTAGAAGTTTGGTTCGCAAGCATGCAAACATATCATTTGAAGGTACAGATGCGACCTTCACGGCTATTCTGGGGGATGCCGTTCTATCTGAATTGGCTCCTATGAGTGTCATATCCCGGATTACAGAAAAAGGATTGGTCAGCATCATGCCAATCAATGATCATATCTACCGAGTCTTGATGATCGATATGGAGAGACGTAACATCTCTAAGGATGAGAAGGTTACATTGGAAGAGTTTCGTTCATCGCTCATCCGTACGACCGGAAGCGACTTGGGATTGAACGATGTGATATGGATGTCCCGTTTCGGAAATGCGACGCGGCAAGCGGGACGCTATCGGAATGGTCGATTGTTTTTGGCCGGAGATTCGGCGCACATTCATTTTCCGGCTGGTGGACAGGGAATGAACGTCGGCTTACAAGAAGCGATGAACTTAGGCTGGAAGCTTGCAGGAGCAATCAAAGGCTGGGCTCCGGACTGGCTATTGGACAGTTATCATACCGAACGTTTCCCATGGAATACAGCCTTGCTCCGGAATACCGAGGTCCAAACCCTGCTTCTGGACGTGACTCCTCCCATCACGGAACTGCGAAGCATGTTGGCTGATCTGATTCAAATACCGGAGGCTAATTATCAAATCGCCGCACAAGTTTCCGCAATGGATGTACATTATGCACCCGATGCCGAAGCGCCTTCCCATCCTTTAAATGGGAAACGGTTCAAGGATCTCAGCTTAAAGCTGAAAGACGGGCAATTGATTAACGCCTATCCGCTCCTGCACAAAGGTACTTTTCTTCTGTTGCATTTCCATTCTAATGAACAGAATAGCGGCCAATGGGAAACGTATAGCCATCTTCAAGTTGTACATGCCTCTTTGGCTGAGGCTGATGCGGATTGGAATGACGTCCACACGGCACTTATTCGGCCGGATGGACATATTGCCTGGGCGATTCCTCTATCCGATCCGAATCCCATGCAAACCATAAATGAAGGAATCACTCGCTGGTGCGGAAACATTACGGATTAGTAATTCGTTTGAGGTGTGTGACCGCCTCCCCCTGACCCAGTAAGGTCTGTAGATGATTGAACAAGCACCGTCCTTTATGTCAATGGAATCAAGTTCTTATCCTCAGGTTGGGATAAAACTTGATTCCTTAAATCCCTCTCCCCAATTCTGCAGAACGCATCATCACAGCCTTGATCCAGGCGCTTTACCACTATTTGTGGTACGGTTCAACTTAACGCACCCGGTCCAGAAGCTATAATCAAACAACATGCACAGCAGGCCACCGAAGAAATCGGTGACCTGATCTGATATTATTTGTTCAACTTATATAGAAGCCTGGTTTTTCAAACTTCCGCATTGCCGGTTACGCCCGCAGCTGCAGATCGGCGACGCATGGATAATGAAATAATAGCCGGGATGAGTCCAATGGCAACGAAAGCTCCGCCAAGCAAACCAACGGATGCTAGCGAGATGCTTTCTACAACAATGCCTCCGATTACAGCCCCTACAGCCATGCCCAACTGCACAATAGAATTATTCAAACTCAGGATAATCCCCGAAGCCTGAGGAGCCATGCCGATTAAATAAACTTGTTGAACCGGCCCCGTCAACCAGGCGAAAAAGGACCATAACATAAGCAAAGGCAACACGATCATGGACGAGTGGGAGAACGCCGTCAGTAATAATAATATTCCCGAGTGAAAGAGCAAGCCTCCAATCATCGTACGGGGGATACCCCATTTATCTGCACCGTAACCGCCAACTTGGGACCCTATGAGACTGGCCAGCCCAAACGCAAACAACCCGATGTTTACCATCCCTTCGCTCATCCCCGTAATGTCCAGAAGAAACGGCGTTATATAGGTGTACAGCATCGTATAGCCCAATATCCAGAAAAAACTGATGGAAAGCGCGACCGTGATTCGTGGGCTTTTTAATAAGGCAAGCTGTTCCCGAATAGGTACGGGAGCCTCTCCTTCCGATCTCGGAATCGCCAGCAAAAGGACCAGCATCGCGATTAAGCTCAGGGCTCCGACTCCCGTAAAGATGATTTTCCAATCATGTGAGCCCGCAATGATTCTCCCAAGCGGAACCCCTAAAATAAGTGCGAGATTAAAGCCCACTAGAACCGTGGCGATTGCGCTGCCCTGTTTTCCTGGATGAGATATTTTAGCGGCAACCGTCAGGGCGACGACCATAAATACCCCCGTGCTGATCGCCAAGATAATTCTTGCTCCAAGCAGCATGCCGTAGCCTGTAGTTGTGACCGTGATCAAGTTCCCTACGAAAAATAATCCCAAAGCCGACAGCATAAGCTTTCTTCGATCCATTTTTGCCGTGAGCGCAATTAGGATCGGGGTGCCGATGGCATAAGCAAGCGAGTAGACCGTAATCAACTGCCCGGCCGCCGCTACCGACACTCCAAAATCACTTGCAAGCATATCCAAGATGCCGGCAATCACGAACTCTGAAGTTCCAACTAAAAAGCTGACAATGGCTAAAATATAAATTTTCCATGAATTTCTCATCTATTTCTCCTCTTTTCACTTCAACAGATCTAAATCTATAGAATTCATATTTAAAAAAAATTGCTCAATTCGCCGACTTCACTTCTCGGCCCAATCAAGCCTCCTCGTTCCCAGCGTTCGTGGTCTGCTTTAAGCGTTATGGCCAGATGTCTGACGTGCCAGCTCCTTACGGACAATCGGCGCTACTTTGGTCCCGAGAAGCACAATCGTCTGCAGCAAATCGCGATGCGGCAAGGAACTGAAATCGTTGTACATCATGAAGCGAGTCAAGCCAAGATTCTTATGCAGCAGCACGATTTTTTCTGCGACGTATTCGGGATCACCGACGTATAGAGCGCCATGAAGGTTGCGGGCTGAATCGTACGAGTCACGTGTATACGTAGACCAGCCTCGTTCCCGTCCAATGTGGTTCATTTGGCCAGCCATGACAGGGTAATACCGCTTAGCAGCCTCTTGTGCCGTATTCGAAATAAAGCCATGCGAATGTGTAGCAATTTGCAGCTTATTCGGATCGTGACCAGCTTTCACGGCGGCTTCTTTATAAAGCTTCACTAAGGGTGCGAATCTTTGCGGCTCCCCTCCCAGGATTGAGAAGGCAATAGGAAGTCCCAGCAAGCCGGCCCGAACAGCTGATTCCGGATTGCCGCCCGTACCGATCCAGACAGGCAAAGGCTCCTGCAGTGCACGAGGATAGACGCCCATGTTGTCAATCGCCGGGCGATGACCGCCACGCCAGGTCACCTTTTCGGAAGCGCGAATCTTCAACAGCAGTTCCAGTTTCTCTTCATACAATTCCTCGTAATCTTTCAGGTCATAGCCGAATAGCGGGAACGATTCAATGAACGACCCCCGTCCGGCCATGATCTCCGCTCGCCCGTTCGACAGACCGTCCAACGTTGCAAAGTCCTGATATATCCGCACCGGATCGTCCGAAGATAGCACCGTCACTGCGCTCGAGAGCCGGATCCGCTTCGTTGTAGCTGCAGCTGCGGCCAGAATGACAGCTGGCGAGGAGCTTGTGTATTCGATGCGATGATGCTCGCCGATGGCATAGACGTCAAGGCCGACCTGATCTGCCAATTGGATTTCTTCGATCGCCTGGCGCAGCCTCTGGGCATGCGAGACACCGCCATTTCCGGGATTTGCATGAAGGAAGGTGCTCATTCCAATCTCCATCGTATTCGTTTGACCGCTCATAGTTATTCTCTCCTTCTTAATATGGAATAGGGGGGATTAGTAAAAAACTGTTGAATAATCATTCCAAATCGACTCGTTCGTTAAAATCCGTTTAAGTATAAACCCCAATCAATTCTATAGTTCTAAACTTATAGAATTGATTTTCGAAAAAATTACGCCAACAAAAAGGGCGCAAATTTTTCCGCTATTTCTCGATTGACGTTATAGTGAATAAACGATCCATTCTTGCGAGAATCAATCAAGCCAGAGTCCGTCAATTGCTTTAAATGATGCGATAGCGTCGAGCCTGCAACCGACTCAAGCCTTTCACCGACGGCAGTGAAGCATAAGTTGCTTTCTTTCGCGAGCAGTAAAGCGATTTTCAACCGGGTTGGTTCCCCCAAAGCTTTATACACTTTAACCGCTTGCCCGATATCTTCTTGATTTTCTCCCACTGATTCCATCCACCTCCCCGCGCATCTTCTGCAGTTCTATAACTATCGAAATCAAGTTTAGCACCATGTCGTTCAAATGTAAAGGGCAGAGCTGAACCCTGCTCCCTCTACCCTCGTTAATTTTATTCCTCGACGGCGATGCCGGCAGCTCTTAAATGCCCGTAGGCAACGATTCTGCTAAACTGAGATGAAACTTCATCTGCAGGAAGGGGTTTATCGTTTTTAATCCACCAAATTACAATCCCCATGAATGACGATCCGAGGTATTCGATCAGTAATTCCTTGGATATCGCTAATGGGGAGTTTCCCTGAGCAGGTTTCCACCCCTCAATTAATTTATCTTTAATGATATTTTCCATTTTCGCTTGAAACTGATAGATTCTATTCTCATCTATTAACATGGAATGATAAAAGGTCAAATTTTGGGAAATATGCTCCAGTACAGTTTGCATGACTGTCTCGAGTAGAGAAATACTGAAAGGATCCATGCTGATGGGACAAAGAACGACCGCATCCTTTAATTCGCTCAACAATTCATTCATACATGTATCTAGTAAATCAGGCTTGTTTTGGTAGTGGAGATAAAATGTGTTTCGATTGATCATAGCCCGATCGGCAATATCCTGGATCGTTATGGATTCATATCCCTTTTCCTGAATAAGCTCATAAAACGCCTTTCGAATCGATTGTTTCGTGCGCAGTATTCTTAGGTCGGTTTTCTTGTTCATTGTTTTCGTTCCCCCTACATTTATTTAGGTCGTTAAGCGACAAAGTTATATGAGTTGTCTGTTATCCATCATAACTAAAAATATTGAATATTGAGCGTTATATTAGCCTCTATTATAATGAGCAAGAGATAAATAAACAACGTTATGTTCATTATTTATCTAATGACTAAAAAGAATTCCAAGGAGGACATTCCAATGACATCCAATCATCAACATGAGCTTGTTCGTAAGGCAGTCGCCGTACTGGAAAGTTTTGAGAGCGGCAATCCCGAAGCGATTACGGCTTACGTTCATCCAGATCAATATATTCAGCATAACCAGGCCTTACTCGATGGTCGTGAAACCATGCTTGGTGCTCTAGATCATTTAAAGGAAATTGGTACAAAGGTAAGCATTAAGCGGGCTTTAGTTGACGGAAATTATGTGGCACTTCATTCTGTATATCATTTTCACGGCCCTAAAATCGTATTTGATATCTTCCGTTTTGAGAATGGACTAATCGTTGAGCACTGGGATAATTTGCAAGAGATGGTGGAGAAGACACCAAGCAATCATACAATGATTGACGGACCGGTTACGATTAAGGATATCGACAAAACGGATGCCAACAAGGCATTTGTCAGAAGCTATGTTGAGAACATCTTGCTCGGGAAGAACCCTGACCTGCTTGCCTCTTACTTTGATGGAGATCACTACATTCAGCATAGTCCGCATATTGCAGACGGCCTTTCAGGTCTTCACACTGCTTTGCAGGCTCTGAAGGAGAAAAATGTTGAGTTTCAATATACTTATGTCCATCAAGTTATCGGTCAAGGCGATTTTGTTCTTACAATGAGTGAAGGTCTGTTTGATGGTCAGCATACCGCTTTCTACGATTTGTTCCGCGTAGAGGATGAAAAGATCGCTGAGCATTGGGACGTAATCGAGGCCATCTTGCCGGCAGAAAAACGAAAAAATTCGAACAGTAGATTTTGAAGTTTGTGTAGCTGAATCGCAAGAAAGACATCGCCGAAATTTAAGTGCGGTGATGTCTTTCGATTTTACGAATGTACTTGAGTGATCATTTTTTTAATGAAATGGATACAGAAGCGTTGCTGCAGCAACGCTATTTTTGTTCATTGCCATGAAGTGACCGTGTGATGCAGCCATATTATATGGTGGTCCTTTCACAATGAACATTGCCGTTGATAATCAACCATATGTTCATTATAAAGAGACGAGGAGTAGTGGATCGTGAAAATGCTGACACAAAAAATGATGTGGCTAGGAATGGTGCTCGTCCTGATCGTATTGACCGTATTCGGGGTAGCGATGATGGGATCGGTGCTTGGATCGAAGCCAAAGGAGGTCCCGGTGGCCCTCGTTATCCTTGACCAGCCAGCGGAGCTGCCGACTGGAGGAACGTTTGCGATAGGGGAAATGATCCGGGAAAAGTTGCTGTCTAGCCCGGCAATGCCGTTCGACTGGCATGTCGTGGATTCCGAGGAAAAGGCCCGGGAAAGACTGGATAAACGCGAATATTACGGAGCGATGGTGATTCCGGCGGATCTGAGCAGCGGTTTACTCTCGCTAGCAACGCACTCGCCGATTCACCCTAATGTGAGAATCATCTCCAACGAGGGTATGAACACCCCAGCCTCGATGGTCGTAAGACAGGCAATGGGGCAAGCGATGAAAATGATCAACGGGGAACTGTTGCAGCAGCTGCTTGGGCAGATCGGACAGCAAACGGAGCAAATTTCGGTTGAGACGGCTAAAGCTTTAATGACGCCGGTGAACGTTCAGGAGGAAGTCGTGCATCCACCGGGAGCGAATAATGCGGCGGGGAATGCGCCGGGTTTGTTGACCCAGATTATATGGATCGGCAGCATGGTGACCGGAGTCGTCTTGTTCCTGGCTAGCCAGAAGGCGGTCGCCGCGGGTTCAAGGAGATGGACAGTCAGCGCGCTGCAAGCTATCGGGGGGCTTGCGATCGTCGGCATAGCCTCGTGCTACACCATATGGATGGCTTCGTCGTGGTACGGTATGGAACTGGCGAACGCGGGGGAGACGTGGTTGTTCTTATGGTTGGCTGGATCGGCGTTCTTCTTGTTGCAATCTTCCTTGCTGAATTGGATCGGATTCCGGGCAATACCGCTTCTCGTACTGTTGATGTTCTTCTCCATGCCGCTGCTGAACATGGCTCCGGAGTTCTTGTCGCAGACGACGCGAGATTGGATCTATTCGTGGACGCCACTGCGATTCGCGGCAGGAGGGCTACGGGAAGTAATGTACTTCGGCGGACTGGACGCAGCTTACTCAAACGCCTTGATTTTGTGGGGCGTCGCCGGTGGATTTTTGGTCTTGCTGCTCACTTCCGGATTTAGGGCCGGTCGAGCGACAGATGCCGCTCCTACTTCTGTTACAAGCGATACAATAAAGTAAGAACAATCAACGATGCGTTGTACTTCCTTTTTTACGCTCATGTTATAATTAGATTGCGTTTAATGTACGTTTAATGTAATCCCTTTTTATCTCTATGTTAAGAAATTGAATTTTAAACACCGTTAATCTTGATTCCAACGAGTTTTATTTTGTATATATCAGAATTAAAAAGGCGAGGCAGGCATTTCAGGGGGTATTATACGGATGATGAGCGTTAGTTTCCTTGAAGTCATGCCACCCAATCCAATGGATTCGGCACTAGGTAGGGGTAAAAGAAAGACCTTGAGGATTGCCGCCCCAAGGCCAAGTTTAAAATTACTATTCAATTATAAATATTATATTTTTTAGCAATTACCCATCCATTAAGACCATATGAAGCTGAAATTACATAATAGTTATACTTTTCATTTTGTAAATGTTCAAACAAATCTTCAATCTTTTCATAATGCATCGGCCATCCGTAATTCTTCTGTTTCTTTAACAATTCTTTATTATGTTTGAGAAATCGGCTTACATCGTATTTGCTAATATCAAGAATAATACTTCCCTGTAGCTGTGTTTTAAACATATGCGCCAGGACATCAATGAACTCGATAGTAGTGGTAACTGAATCTCCATTACCACCTAAAGTGTGCAATGTAATTCTAGATTTTTGAAAATCAACTTCATAGGAAACAATTTCATTGTCATGAATACTACGCATTTTTCTCCCACCTCCTATCATAAAAAGCAAGGTATTATTTGCTTCTTTTTGGAGAACCACTTTATGGCTATTGTCTCACACTACTACGGTTTATGGAGGACGCGCCCTTTGTACTTGAAGCTTGGCTCCTTCCGCGACCGGACTCTCACTGGCTAGAAGATTAGCTGGGTACGTGGGATACAAATAAGACCTTGAAGGTAGATACCTTCAAGGTCTTTAGTTAGATTGCTTATAAATCCTTTCTATCAATAAATTCGGCTTCAATTACTTCATATTCTTTATTTACAGGATTCCCTCCATACTTCTTGAGAATCTTAATGATAACGTTATAAAAGGCAAATTCCGGAGTTGCTCCTTTAGAGGAGTACTCTATTTCATTGTTATCACTAACGATTAGTTTATAACCTGTTCCAATATAAGATAGATTGAATTTGCAATCATTGTCCTCTAGCCAGGACATTAAATCGAGAATACTCGGTATCCATACTCCCTTTTTATAAATCTCTTCATCGCAGAGAAATCCCGTTGATGGTAGAACCCTTCCTCCTACAACCCAAACGGAATCTTGATATTCAAAAATGTCCTGTGGATATACCTTATCTGCATATAATGGCCTCTGAAATCCTAATTCGAACAGCTTTATTGCCTCTGTTTTTGATATAGACATATCTCATACCTCAAATCTACTTAATTTTTATTACTGTACCAGTAGAACTCTTGTGTTTGCCATCAATAAAATTACCATATTTGTCTGAATCAGCAACCCAATGAAGTTCCTTACCGCCTTTCGCTTCCTTAAATACTTTGTAGGCAGAATCTGCATGTCCGGTTGTATCCTTCGCCCACCATAACCCAGTTTTAGGGTCACGATAAGCAGTAACGGTATCTCCTTTAAATTTATAAGTAATTTTTTTGTCAGCACCTGTTTTAATGTCCCATAAAACTTTGGTGTTCTTAGTACTCTTGTTACCGGCACCGTTAGCAGGTAAAAATCCCATAGCAAGCAACGCAATATATTCCGCCTCTTTTGAAACCTGGTACTCATCTAATAACTGAGCTCTTGCCCAAGACGAAATGCCTGCATTATTAGTGTAAGGGCTTGTTCCCGTTAACAAGTCGAATAAGTAATTATAACGGTTTTCTCCCATGATAGATACAAAGTCGTACCGATCCCGTATGAAATCCTTGATGAGGGTTAAGTTCTTTCGAGATGCATCGACCGATTCATTCGGCACTGGGTGGTGAAGTAAAGAAAGACCTTGAAGGAATTGTTCCCCCAAGGTCAATAATAATGCTTTATTATTACACTTTTTCGACAAACACTCCCATTCTTTCAATATCGAGAACTATTGATTCGATGGGTTGGGCTGTATGAATTCCCATTAGATAATCGTATCCAATAAAAACTCTCATCACATTCTCGCAATACACATCAGCTCCGATATCTTCCCTCAGCAACAGTCTCACCACAGGTCCAATTTCTTGAGCAGATAGTTTCGTGTTGTCAACAAGATTGTAATATGCATCTCTTATCTCGTTATTGTTATATAGCGGTTGATATTTCGTAACAACTTTTTCGAATTCTTCTTCATTCGAACCTTTTCTAATATTACTTACTGTAAGATGAGATACATTCAAATAATTCATAATTGTTCTTACGGTATTTACATAGTTATCTTCAACTGACTTGTAAAGTTCAACCGTAAGTAACTGGCCATCAAAGGTTTTTCCTATATCGCTTATCGCCGTCCAATCTTCTTTCGAATATCTGCCAGTACTTCCCCTAAAAATAGGGTTGTACTTTGAAATACGATACTTATTCATTTTAATCACCTATTCTTTCCAAGTTTCCATCATACGTGCCCATCCGTGTATCCTTCTTATTCAATGCCTCAGGTGATTTTGCCATTTTCCATACCCCCCCATTATGAGGACCACTACCATCACCACTGCCAATATCCTGACTGATATAGGTTTTAGTTTTCTTATTATAGTATATCCCATCCTTTCACCATTTTTAGCAGTGTAGTTCGTCGGTTCATAACCTAATTTCTTAGCCGCATCAGTAGATTGTTTTGTAGTCATCCGAACCCAAGCCTTAGTACTCTTGTTACCGGCACCGTTAGCAGGTAAAAATCCCATAGCAAGCAACGCAATATATTCTGCCTCTTTTGAAACCTGATACTCATTTAATAACTGCGCTCTTGCCCAAGACGAAATGCCTGATTATTAGTGTAAGGGCTTGTTCCCGTTAACAAATCGAATAAGTAATTATAACGGTTTTCTCCCATGATGGATACAAAGTCGTACCGATCCAGTGAAATCCTTGTATACCTTATAGTATTTGTTTTTTCTGTTGGATTTCGATTTTTCCTTGGCTTCATCGAGTAAATTTTTCAGTTCTACTTTATCCGAGGTTTCAAATGCAAAATGTCCACTTGGGTCAATATACCTCAACGGATTATTATGCACATACGTATATAGATTTTGGCTCAGCGGATTCGTCAGAGTCCCTTCATACGTATCCTCGCCCATAAACCGTTCCGTTCCCGGATCGTACCAGCGGGCACGCAGGGTACTGCAGGCCCATCGTATCATCCCAATATTCACCGGCGTAGCGCATCACGTTCGGAACGGTTTCTTCGGTTTCAACTGGACCACCCCAAATATCGTATGACTAACTGTTTAGCTGTGTACCCTGCTCATCCACCAAGCCGACGGCATCGCCGTGACCGTTTAATACTTTTAACCTTATTAGTTCGGTAAGAAGATTTGAATGGACAACAGGAGATATAAAAGAGAAGCCACATGGAATATTATTTCACATGCGGCTTCAACTTCTTGTAATTAAGTTAATGACATTCTAATCCTTTGATACTCATCCTCAGTAAAATCGATTATATCAACTGTTAATAATATATTATTTTCATCAAAGTGAAACAGTACTCTTTCACTCTTGACTGTCAATGCTACAGAGTCTGGTATCATACTAATAGATATCCCATTTCTCGTGAGATGAATTATAAAATCTCGTGAATAATCTAAGAAACTATCTGAAGAAGGCCATTGCGTTAAGTCGAACTTAGGAAGACCCACTACAGAATTGCTAGATAAGAGAAGACCATCACTCTCAGAAATCTTATTGAAACTTGTGAGTGTCATATCTCTTATTAGTCCGGTTACCGAATCTAATCCTATTGCGAATAAAGATCGATTGAAATCACCTGTTCTCCAATAATTCTTAGGATTCTTAATTGTGGTATAATTCCATTCAATGTTAAAAGGAACATACTTATCAATCTCTAAATCCACTTTATTAATGGTACTTTCAACCCCCACCATCTTTAACATTCTAGGACCTGCCTTTCTTAACTATTTAAATAATGCATGTTTAATAACTGGAAGAGCATCGCCAGCTTTCTTAGAAAACATTAATTCCCATCCACCAACGTTGATCATTCTATCATAAATTATCCCTTTTTGAGTCGCATGATCCACTGCCGACTTAAAACTAGCTAATAGTGCTTGCTGATTCACTGGGTAACTATGATTTATATATTTTTTAACATATTCCTCCATGTGTTTAGTGGCATTAGGATGAACCCAAACCTTTCCTGCTTTTCTTGTTGTGAGTTCAAAAGATTTAGGAATAACCGTTCCTTTTATAACATCTTGAGTCCCTTTAATAAAGCTCCATACAGTTTTAACCTTTTTAGAACCTTTAAAAATAGAAAGTACAGCTTTTTTTCCTGCCGCTCCCCCACCCGTAGCAACAGTCTCAAATATAAACCAACTGAGCTCGTCTTCTTTGACGCCACGATCGACTAAACTAGTATAATACCTATGTTGATCATTATAATTATAAGGTCTGTGTTCTGTAGGGCCTATGTTTTGCCATCCAACTAACATCCCATTATTAATTAACGGTAAGCCAGTCAGATATTTATCTTCTCCTAGATAGTATGAACCATTAGTATTATTCGAGCACTCTCCTGAGTGTGCCCAGTTTCCATCACTAGAACGACAATAATGCCCTGTTGGATCAATATAAATCAATGGATTATTCAGCACATAACTATACAAATTCAAGCTTTTGGAATTTGTAAGATCCCCTTCATACGTATCCTCGCCCATAAACCGTGCCGTTCCCGGATCGTACCAGCGGGCACGCAGGTACTGCAGGCCCGTCGTATCATCCCAATACTCGCCGGCGTAGCGCATCACGTTCGGAACGGTTTCTTCGGTTTCAACTGGGCCACCCCAAATATCATAGGAGTAACTGTTTAGCTGCTTACCCTGCTCATCCACCAAACCGACAACATCGCCGTGACCGTTGAATTCGTAGTACTGCAGTTTTCCGGTGGCTCGGTCCTGCCTTGCCGTTAACTGACCGTAGAGGTCATAGACATAGGCATAGGTAAGGGTAACATGGCTTCCGGTGACTTCCGCTTCTGCAATCAGTTTAGCTTCCTCGTCAAAGTAATAACGCGTCGTATCCGTGCCTTCTTTACGTTCATACAGTAACCCGTCCCCGTTATAGGTGTAGCTGACTTCCTTGCCTTCTCCTGCCACCTGGGTTAACCGGTTCTGGCTGTCAAACGTATAATCTGCTTCCTTCAGGCCGAAAATCTTGCCGCTTCCCTGCTCCAGCCGGTTCCCGTTAGCGTCATACGTGTAACTTAAATTCTTGTCACCTGATGTTTCCGTCTGAATCCGGTTCAGCGGATCGTAGGTGAATTGTCCTGACGTTCCGTTCTCCGTGCGGGAGATGATATTTTTGTTCGGGTCATAGCTATATCCGAATTCGTGCACGGATGTGCTTCCCTGCTGAACGGTTACGCCTGACAAGTCATATCCGTCATAGCTAAAACCGGTACTGAGCCCACTATCAAAGCTTCGGCGCTCCAGCAAACTGTTAGCCCCATATTCAAAGGTCATTCGATCCAGCGGAGAAGCTGACATCAAGGAAGGTCCACTGCTTCCGGTGCTGATATCCATCGCCGAGACCCGATTCATTTCATCAAGCTTAGAAGATATGCGAATGGATGCTCCGGCAGCGTCTGTCAGGATATATCCGATTTTCGACTGCGTATTATATTCATACGACACCCTAGTTCCGTCTGGAAACTCCAGTTCCTTCAGCGTTCCATCCTCAGGATTGTAAGAATACGTCGTCTTACCGGTAGGATCGGTCATACTGGTCCGTCGGCCTGCATCATCATAGGCGTAATTCACCGTGAAATCCGGTCCGCTCTTTGAAATAAGCTGATTCTCGGAGTCATAACCGAAGTTAAAGATCTGGTTCTTGCGGTCCACCACTTGCGTTACGTTGCTTCGGTTGTCGTACTGGTAGACCGTGGTTTGATTGGCCATATCGGTCTGGCTGATCAGGCGACCCATCTCGTCATACATCTTTGTTACTTTCTGTTGGTCCGGCAGCACAACCTGAACCAAATCACCAGCCAGACTATAAGTATAGCGAGTAGCTTCTCCCTTCGGATCCTTCACCGAGGTCACGCGGCCCAGCACGTCGTACGTATACTCGGTACGCTGCTGATTGCCGTCAATGGATGCCGTCACCTGACCGAGCAGATCGTATTCCAGATGCTGAAGCGGCGTAAACCCTCCATTTTTCCACTCTTGCGTTGATATTGTTCTTCCCAGTACATCATAGGTTTCACGCTGTTTGTTTCCAGCAGCGTCGCTATACGTGGTTGTCCGTTCCACGACCTGATAATCCGTGCTGCTGCTGGTTCCATCAGCGTATACCGTTTTCGTGTTTCTCCCAAAAGCATCATACGTCAAGCTCGTTGTGTTGCCTTCGGCATCGGTCACTTCCGTCATGTTGCCTTCATCATCATATTCATACTCGTATAACGCATCATGCGTTTTTTCCTGCACCAGCAGCCCAAACGGATCATACTGCTCCGTCGTAATCACGCTGTCCGGTGCTGTCTGAGTGACGCGATTCAATGCGTCATCGTAACGAATGGTCGAAAGCGTGCCGTCACTGTATTCAAGTTGGGTGATTCTACCCCATTTATCATAAGTGTACGTTTGCACGTTTCCGTCGCTATTTCTCTGGCTTTTGAGCTGTCCTGTCGGCCAATATGAATAGTCCGTCGTAATTACGGATGACTGTGAGGCAGCGTCCTTCACGACCATGCTTTGGTTTGTCAGCAGATGACGTCCATACTCGGACTCGTACTTGTACGTCTGTTCAATAAATCGTGAATCATCCCTGACTTTGGTTTTTGTCCGGTTGCCGTAAATGTCATACTCATACTCGGATTGAGCAAGCGGTGTTCCACCCGTTCCTTGGGACACGACCTCTTTCGTTACACTGCCCTGCCCGTCATATTCAAGCTGTGTAACCTGAGACTGTGTATCGTTCATTTTGACGGTTACCTTGGAAGGTTCCTTCCACTCTGCTGTACCCGTCGTATGCTGGTATTCATAGCTTGTTTCCTGGCCGGTGCTTGATCTCTCCGATGTAATTAGACCATATTCATCATAAGTATACGACGTGGAAACAGGCTCGGAAGCTGCACCATTTTGAATATATCGTTCTTGGATCTGCTGCGGTGCATTTCGTTTGTTCGTTTCATCATAGGTATACTCTTCGATATAACTAACCGAATCTCCCGATTGGCGATACTCCTGCAAGTAATGAAGCGCCGGACTAGAGCTTCCTTCAAAGGAACTACTCAGCTTGTACGTTTCGTCCCACTTGCTGCTGCTTACGGTCGTGGTCCAGTTCACATCTTGGCCATAACGATTCAAGTCTTCACCCGTATACTCGAAGCTGCGGGAACCCAGTATTTTTTCTCCAGATGTCGAACTGAATGTATCCTTGCGGGAGCTGACCTTAAATACATGCCTGGTTGCAAAATCCCCAATCTGTTTCAATGACGCTTCATATTGAATATCGGTGATCCGGGATGTCGGGTATACGATACGAGTCAACAGAACCGTCCCGTCTGCTTCATGCTGTTCTGGCTGGCCCACCAGCCCGGATAGGAAATTAAAACTCGACACCGGATGGTTGTACACATAAGTCGTACTTCGCGACACGGAGTCAATAACCTCTGCCAGAAGCGTATAGCCTTCCTTCTGAACCTTGCGATATTCCATGCTTTGGTCCGTTCCCTCCAAAATCACAGAAAGACTCAATGTATGATGTCTGAATTGGAGAGTATTTCCTTCGCTATTCGAAATCTGCTTTAATACAAGCCCCTCGGGCGTCTGATCATATAAAAAGCTCACCGTGTTGTTATAGTGGTCTTTGATTTGTAGCAGATAACCTTGAGCATCAAAGTAATAAACATAATCATTGAGAACCGTTAGTTTGTATTCACTTGGTTGTCTATTTACAGTTACACTTTGATCCGTTACCAGATCCATATCATTCCAGTTATACCCTACAATGTCTAATGAATCGGACAAGGCGTAGGAGCCCGCTCCAGGAAAATACAAATAACGTTTACCACCATGCAATTGAATATGGGGAAGATCCCATCTCCAGCCCCGACCAATGCCGTAAGATGTCTCCTCTCTTCGCATGCTAGTGTCATTCACGGCCTGTCCAGTTACCTCATCCTGACGGATTCCGATCTCTTCGTTCGCCTTCGAGCTGTCGTATACCCGTGTTAATGAGAACGGGATCATACCCGGAAGCTCCAAATCCACGGTCGCATAATTCAAATCACCGGTAGCCATGGAGACCGAATCTTGACCGTAGCTGTTGAAGTAGGCCGACGAGTCGTCATGGATTCGTACCTGATCAAGTGCTGCTTCGTCCACGCCGTTTGAATCTCCGGCCAACGTTTTTGATAATGACATCACAGCCTTCTCATCATATTGCACAGCATCCGGTACCTGTATATTGGCCAGAACGGTATCGGCTGCTTTTGAGCTCTTCTTGCCGCCTAGAGATGAGTATATCTGATACAAGGTATATCCATCCGCGATCTTTTCTTGAACCCAAGCGGTGTCTACACCATACTGCTGAGCCAACATCGGAATCGTAATCGCAGGTGAAGAAATCTCTCTTGACTTGGCTGTTACCTTGCCGCTGTCTCCATATACCAGAGAGCCCATATTTCCCAATAGTAAACTTATACATAAAACAGTTATAAATCCTCTTTTGAACACATCGTCACCTCTATCGCATCTGATCTCGCATTAGAATGGAAATACCTTTTTGCTTCGCTTCGTTACGTTGCCATTGTTGTCGTATTCATATAGAATCTCATCTCCCGTACGGAGAATCACTTTAGAAAGACGGTTATTTGAGCCATAGTGATACTTGTTTTCCGCGGCTAGAATCATTAGAGCAGAATTGATCACCCCTTCAAGAGCGGTTCCATCTTTCTCTATTAGCTTTAAATAGTAAACCTGGCCCGCTTTGAGCTCCCATTCCAAGACGGTGTAATCCCAACCATGCTCTCTCACCTGATCAACAGTCGTAGCCAGTTCATCAGTCAGTCCAGCATCAGCGTACAATGTCACTTGAGGCTCCTTCTCGAAATTCTTGCTCTCCTTGACAACAAATCGGTATAATCCATCCGCCTCCGGTTTAAATCGATAGTAGTTCTCTTGCTTCTCTTTTAGATCGATGTCCTCTGCTCTCCGTTCCACCAAGTCGATGAACTTGTCCGTCATTTCAGTAAAAATAAAGCTTCTGGATGGTCCTGCAAAAAGTACGCCTTGAGGTGAAGACACGGTCACTTCCAGACTTGCACCATTAGGCACGACTTGTTCCTCATCCGTTCCGGTTGCCTCCCTCAGAACGTTTCCGCTCGCGTCCAGCAGCCGATAATCATAATACCGGTCTGAGACAACAGATGCATCCGTCAGCAGCTTCGCCTCAAATTGGCCCGTATTCGTAAAGCTTCCCAGCTCTCCAGCAGCCAGTTCCTTCTTAAGTAACGCCTTCTCATCGCTGGCCTCTGCAGTAACTGGTATCGAATACTCATAGATAATGGACTCCGCTGAGGTTACAGTTATCACAACCACACCGCCCCCAGGAATGATAATCTCCTGATCAACGGAATTGATTTGAGCTTGTTCCGGTTTATTCCCCGGGCTGTATACTACATAATCGTAAAAGCTCTTTCCTTCAAGAGCGTTCGATTTAATCATCTGACTTGTGGTTTCCGGATTGGTAAAAATCACACTCTCATGCTGTCTTACGGTTATCTTTTCTCCCACCGGCTCCTTAGCAGGTTCTGCCTGGAATAGTCGATATACGGCCCCAAACAAAACTTGACTGTCCGAAGAAACGGTCACGATCACCTTATTTCCAGGCGCAAGGACAGGCTCAATGCTGGTACCTGTTCGACGATCGATTTCCACGCCGGATCCATCATAGAGAACATAATCGAACGTACGACCACCATTTACAGCCTTACTCACGATTGCCTTGTCGATCGTACTGATATTCGTAAATTGATAGCTCTGTCCCTGATTCAGTGTAGCTCTGTGGAATGCGGGTTCTGTGCTTGCTTCGACGGTAACATCGCCTGAATACTCATAAAGAATCGGAACAGAAGAAGGATTCGTGATCACGATATAAGACTGAGACGTGACTTCAAGTTTCGAGGAAATGTTAAATCCGTCCGAGAAAAGCGTTCCATTAGAACGATACAGGGCATAATCCATAGAACCGCCCACGATATCCGCATTGTGACGAAGCTCAACATCAGGTCCATTGTTATAAAGAACATAGGATTCATTTGGATAGATTGTGAGATGTTCGACTACCTCGCCCGGATCATCTTGTCCTCGGAATACACGGTATAGACCACCGAAACTGACAGGTTCGTCTGAAGCCGTCGTTACGACTGCTTTAAAGCCTGAAGGCACCTTAGGCTCCACCGTTACCCCCGTTCTTCGTGACTGTTCTGCTCCCGTTGCATCATAGATGATGTAATCAAAGGTACGACCACCCGCCAAGGAAGCTGTACTGTCCAAATACTCGCTTTCCGTGCTGACATTGGTGAACGAGAAGCTTTCTCCCTTGGACAAGGTTACGCGCAGATAAGCAGGCTCTGTACTTGGCTCCACCGTAAAATCGTCCGTATAATCAAACACGATAGGCTGGGTACCGGCTACAGTGACGTTGGCATAGCCTTGTTTCGGTACCTGGGGACTGGAGCTCCGGTTAAAGGCGTCCGAAGATCGACTTCCATCAGCTTTATACATGACGTAATCAAATATCCCGTTTACTTTACTGGCATTATTCATAATGGGATTAGACAGTGTCCCATGGTTACGGAATATATAAGACTCCCCCGGATTGACGGTAATCTGACTGATAGCCTCATTTGGCCTTCCACCGCCTTGGAACACGGTATAGATGGCACCAAAAGTCACCGGGTTATCCGACACTGCAGTTACTACCGCCTTGTTATTCGGATAGACTTTAGGTTCAACGCTTGTCGCTTGTCCTCGCGAACGTTCAGTCCCATCTTCGTAATAAGTAACATAATCAAATAACCTACCGGACGAAGAGGAAGCGTCGCTGTCCAAATATTCGAGACTGCTACTAATATTCGTAAACTCGTAACTTTCCCCTCGATATAAAGTCACCCTCTCAAATGCGGGCTCCGCACTGCCTTCAACCGCAAAATCATCGGTATAGTCAAACACGATGGGCATATTTCCTATGTTCGTGACAATGGCATATCCCAATGAAGGAATGCTTGGGCTGCCCTTTTGATTAAATCCGCTTCTGTATATGGTATCGTCGGGTCTATAAATAACGTAGTCAAATAAACCGCCAACGTTGCTGGCATCATTCCGGATGGGATTTGTAAGCGATCCATTATTATAAAAAACATACGTATCTCCCGGATAAACCGTTATCCGGCTAATGGCACTGCCCCCTGTGGGCCGTACATCAAACGTTCGGTATGGGACGCCGAATGTAACAGGGTTCGCCGTAACCATCGTTAGTACTGCGGTACGTCCTGCTGCAACACTAGGTTTATTTGACGTATTCGTTCCTCTTGAGTACTCAGTTCCATCCGGTAAATAAACCACATAATCGAAACGGTCACTGGACTTGCCGTCACTTTCCAGCGTGTCCGTCTTCGTGCTCACATTCATAAACTGATAGCTTTGTCCTTGATTCATGATGATCCTCGTATACGCTGGTTCCGCACTATACTCACCGTTAAACATATCGTATGGAAACCCTACGGTTACCGGGTTGGTCGTAGCCCCGGTAATAATGATTTCATTTCCTTGACCTACCGCCGGCTTTGAGACACTGTTAAAGTCTGAACTGTCTAATGTGCCGTCGGGGGCATATTCAGCATAATCGTAACGCTTCTCTTGGCTGCTGGAAGCATCGCTTTGCAGATTAAGGGACTGATTCCCTTCATTCGTAAAAATATAGCTTTCTCCCTGATGAAGCGTTATACGATGGAGTGCTGGTGTTGAGGATAAGGAATACGTCACTTCAGGAAAAATGGAGAACGTAACCGGGAACATGCCCGAGACCGTAATGATGGTGGATGCCCCCTTAGTCTGAGAAACATTTCCGCCGTGATTCAGATCCTCGCCAGTAATTCTGCCATCTGCATTAAAGGTTACATAGTCATATACAACACCACTTGAGGAAGATCCGTTACTTGAGATTAGCCTCGTCGAAGTAGATGTATTATAGAATCTGTAGGATTCACCTGGATATAAAGTTACCTCTCTTTTATCTGCAAGCAATTCTACATTGGAATTATGATATACAGCATCTGTAACGCTGGGCGGTACCATTACTTCCGGTATCATCTCTTCTTCGTTAGGTTGCTGCTGAACTCCCTCAACTGATGCCATGAATGGATTCCATCCATTCAGACATAAAGCAAATACCAACAGCCATGGAATCATTCGGTTTTTCTTAGACCTCACATTCTTTGCCTCCTCTAACCATATCATGAATTCGTCGCAGGAATTTTCCGTACCCCCTTCCACTACCTGGGACATCTTATAAATATCGGTATGCTATGTAGACAGCTAAATAGGAAAATCGGCTCTTTCGATCGACAAATTACGAGATGGATTATGTCGATATTTGTAAAAAAAGCGCCACCGGATCTGTTTCCAGACCCCGGGGGCGCTTATGGTCCATCCATTTATTCCATGCGCTCAAACACTTTGAATTTTCAGACATCCCGCAATGCCAACAACGTATGTTCATCGACTACATAGATTTCCGTGTCTTCCAACAGCTCGTTCAACTGATTTTCCGCCCCTGTACCTTCTCGAGCTTTCATGTATATTCAGGCCCTTGGCCGAAATTGTATTGTTTACCGACAGGCTGCTCCAACCGGTTACTGGCCTTTACAATACCATCTCATCCAGGTCTCAACTTGTGTCTTATTTCGTATGTCAGTTGGCCCATGACTTCTTTCACTGGAATGCTATCCAACTTCATTTCAATGGCTTTCTTCTTCACTTCTACTGGATAGCTGACTCTTGCTGCCAACGCAAAAACACCTCCAAGGTTGTCTCCATATCTTACGAAATGGTTGCATTCTCTTGAAGGTGTTTTTAATTTGTCTCACGCTATGGGGTCAGACTCAAAGACTTGTGGGACGCTTTTTCTTTTTATTGCCGGATAAATTCTCCCCGGATAAAGTTTCTGATATTTTAGACCTCAAGAACTGGCTTCTCGCCTGTAACCGGGGAGATCGCTACTAGCCCGTTGAGCCCGCTGTTATTCGAAATTGGCATAACAGTTTTATTGTTCTGTTACGATACAACTTTCGAACGGTGCAGCCTTACTGAACCCCAGATCAGTCCATTCGAACGAGTCAAAAAACAGCGCCTCGAACCCCAACGCTGTAGGTTCTCATGACATAAAATGATTGTCCATTTTCATTATGTTCAATATTCGTCCCCAATTCGTCCCCAAGACCATTTATGGACAGTACTAAAGAGGTAATTAAAAAAGCAAAAACCCTTGATGATATACCATCAAGGGTTTTCTTATTATGGAGCCTAGGGGGATCGAACCCCTGACCTCATCGCTGCCAGCGATGCGCTCTCCCAGCTGAGCTAAGGCCCCGTAAGCGACTTCTATATCATATAAAAAATCAGCAGGCATGTCAACAGGTTTTTCACATTTTTTGATGACGTGCTGTATCCCTTTTACTTCTCTATATAATGTCACTTATCGATGATGAGGATGGGCTCCTTGAGAGCACCGGAAGAGCACCTGGATCACGCAGAACCCTGGTGCTCTTACAGCTCCTGACCGTCCGTATCCTTGGACAGTAGGCTTTTCAGTTCCTTCATAAACATATTGATATCCTTGAACTGCCGATACACGGACGCAAACCGGACGTACGCTACCTCATCGACCGGATACAGCCGTTCCATCAGAAGCTCCCCGATCTGGCGGCTCTCCACCTCTGCTGCTGCGGTATTGCGCAGTGCCTTCTCGACATCCGATACGATCATATCCAGCTGATCCACGGATACCGGACGCTTCTCGCATGCCCGGATCAAACCGCGGAGTACCTTCTCCCGGCTGAATTCTTCTCGGCTTCCATCCTTCTTCACAACAATCAGCGGCGTTTCCTCCACCATCTCAAAGGTTGTGAATCTCTTGCTGCACTGCTCGCATTCCCTGCGGCGGCGGATGGATTTATTCTCGTTGGCAGGCCTGGAATCCAGCACTTTCGTTCCGGCATAACTGCAATATGGACACTTCATAAAGTTATCTTCACTTCCTTTGTTTTCAGCGTATTTTAGCCTTAATGGCCCTAATGAAAAATTTACCAGCAAAACTTTTTTCTTTTATGTTATGAAAATGCGAAACCCGAGACATAATACTTTTACCAACCCAAGGAGGTGAACTTAACATGGCACAAAGCAACAACAACTCCAACAACCTGGTTGTTCCTCGCGCAAACGCTGCTCTTGAGCAATTGAAGTACGAGGTAGCTCAAGAACTTGGTATCTCCATTCCACAAGACGGATACCAAGGTAACATGACTTCCTACGAGAACGGTTCGATCGGGGGATACATCACAAAGCGTCTTGTAACCCTGGCCGAGCAACAATTGGCTGGTCAATTCTCCGGTCAATAATTGATTCTTCCTTAAAAAAGGAGTGTTGGACGGCTCGATGTAAGAGCCTGTCCAGCGCTCTTTTTTCGTTAAAAGCCGTCCTTATACACATCCGTATATTGATTATAATAATAAATCACGCGCTGTACATAGTGGCGGGTTTYCCCGATGGGAATACTCTTCACATTCTCGTAGGTTCCATCCCACATGCCCTTGTTGATCCAATTCTTGACGTTCCCGGGGCCTGCATTATAGGCGGCGATGGCGGCAATCGGGTTGCCGTCCATTTCCTTGTGCAGGTTCTGAATATACCAGGTGCCCAGCTGGATATTCGCATCCACTTCATTCTTTACGTTCAGCAGGTTTACCGATGGCAGCTTGGCCATTTCCATCGCCCAATTCGCCGTATCCGGCATCAGCTGCATAATGCCCAGGGCGCCTTTCTTGGACTCCTTACCCGGCTTGAAGTTCGTTTCCACACGAATGATGGATGCCACCAGGAACGGATCGACCTCATAGTAAGCGGCATGCTTCCGTATTTCATCTTTATAATGAATCGGATACAGCAAGGTCATCCAGTTCGAGCTCAGATACAGAAGCGCTACAAAAGAGACAAACAGCAGAAGCAGCACTCTTTTTTTACGGAGCCACTTCATAGACTAACCAACCTGCCCCACAGGTTGTCCACCTGCTGCTGTGTTTCGGCCAATGTTCCGCTGTTATCGATGAGGATATCCGCCAGACGCTTCTTCTCCTCGATATCCATCTGACTGTTTAAACGCGCTTCTGCCGCTTCCCTGTTAAGATCATCGCGTACCATCAGACGCTCAAGCTGCAGCTCTCGCGGTACATAAACAACAGCGATCTGGTCAAGATAAGAATAATGCTCCTTGGCCTCAAGCAGCAGCGGAATATCCGCTACGACGAGCCGGTCGGGATACTGCCGCTCATACACTTCCGTCCGTTCCCGGATTTCCTGCCGGATCGCCGGATGCGTGATCTCATTCAATACCGTTCTCTGCTCGGGATGATGGAAGATCACTTCCCCGAGTTTTTTTCGATTCAGCGTACCGTCCTCAAACAGGATCGCTTGTCCAAAATGTTCGGTCACTTTACCCAGCACCGGATGACCCGGGAGCATGACTTCCCGGGCGATGAGATCCGCATCGACGAGAAGTGCTCCCTTCATGGCCAACATGGAGGACACGGTGCTCTTGCCAGTTGCAATTCCTCCGGTTAAACCGATATTCATGACTTCACCTCATAACAGCTTCATTATACCCATGACGATTAACAAAAAAGCAGGCAAATAAGAGATAAAACGCATGCCGCCCTTGGATGCAAAACGTAAACCAACCCTCATGCCCAGCACCAGGAATATCCCGCTAAACAAGGAAACAACAGCCGCGGTACCTAACGGTGAGAAGCCCAGCATGGCGGCGCCAAGCCCTGCGCCGAACGCATCGAGCGATAACGCGATCCCGAGCCACATCGCCTCCCACGGGGAGATGCTGCCGGAGTCGTCCAGATCCGCCTTCGAGGGACTGCGGAGAATTTGAATGACAACCCCGGCCTTCGGAATCTCAAGAGAGAATACCGCCCGCTGAAGATGCACTTGACCTGCCGTGTTAACCTCACGTCTTGATTTCACTTGATGGTCAGATGCCTTCGTTTCCATAAGGGACTTCGAAATATCCTTACTGGAAATCGGCTGCATATCTGACTCGTTCTTTCTGCGAACTTGCTGATATAGAGACCATAAGCCCAGCAGAATCAAAATGGCGGCTCCGATCACGGACGCCACGGACGGGGATAAGAACCGCTGTAACAGCTCGCCCGCCTGCATGGAGGCGCCAAGCACCAAGCCGGAACATAGCGAGATGATCAATACAGACAGCAGCGGTATCCTTGTTTTGCGCAGACCGTATGTAACCCCCGCACCGAATCCGTCCAGGCTTAATGCCATGGCCAGCAGCGCAGACGAGAAAATATGACTGAGCACCCTTTTCCCTCCTCGTAAGCTCCACATCAAGCGGCTCATTCATGAAGAAGAGCAGCTCCATGCGCTCCACATATGTTCCACATTATATGTGTAGGGATAGGAATGGGTGCACGCCTATTGGATTACTTCTTAACCGGCTGACACTTCGGGCAGAAGTGGGTCCCCCGTCCGCCAACCACGATCTTATGAATCGGTCCACCGCATGTATGACAAGGCTTGTCCTTCCGTCCGTAAATCTGATGACTATGCTGGAACATCCCCATTTCACCCTGTCCATTGACATAGGATTTAATGGAGGAACCACCCGCTTCTACGGCTTCGGACAGTGTATCCACAATGGCATGATACAATCGCTTGAGCTCGGCATCCTTCAGGCTGTTGGCGTTACGCTCCGGATGAATCTTGGCTCGAAACAATGCCTCATCGACATATATATTGCCGATGCCGACCACATATGCCTGATTCAGCAGCACCGCTTTAATCTTCGTTTTTTTGCTGCCGACAACTTCCTTGAAGGTTCCGAATGTAAACGTGTCATCCAGCGGCTCATACCCCAGCTTGGCAAGAGGAGCATGCTGAAACTCTTCCCCCGTTGCAAAGAGATGCATCGTTCCGAATTGGCGTACGTCCTTATAACGCAGTTCCGTCCCGTCCGAGAAATGGAAAATAACATGGGTGTGCTTCTCCACCGGCTCCCCGGCAGAGTACAACCCGTAACGCCCTTCCATCCGAAGATGCGAGACGAGCACCAGTCCGTCCAGCAATATCCTTAAAAATTTCCCGCGGCGCTCTACACCTTCCACGGTATGATCCTTCAACATAAACGCAAATGCCTCAATATCATCGGGACGCTGAATAATCCGCGGCAGATGTACGGATACATGATCTATATGCTTACCTTTAATCAATTGGTTAAGTGTTCGTTTCACCGTTTCTACTTCCGGCAATTCCGGCATAATGACTTCACCTCATCTCCCATTATACCGGAAGTTAGGACAGAGCGGGACCATGGTTTTGTGGAAAGGTATGGTGCATAATGCGCCCCTCTTCACGCCATGATCCCTATAAACGATTCTCTATCGGTTAACATATTGTATAACTTTACTTCGCTTCGTACCAGTTCTCGCCATAGCTGACTTCCGATTTCAGCGGTACCGACAGCTTCAGCGCCTGACTCATCACTTCCGGCACCAATTCCTTCATGATCTCCAGCTCATCCTCCGGCACCTCGAACACCAATTCATCGTGCACCTGAAGCAGCATGCGGCTCTTCAATTGACGATCATGCAGCGCCTTGTCCATATGAACCATGGCCAGCTTGATAATGTCCGCCGCGGTTCCCTGAATCGGCGTATTCATTGCTGTCCGCTCGGCAAAAGACCGCAGGTTGAAGTTGCTGGCGTTAATTTCCGGCAGGTAACGTCTGCGTTCAAGCAATGTCTTCACATAGCCGTCTTGCTTCGCCTGCTTGACGATCACGTCCATATAACGCCGGACGCCCTGGAACACCTCGAAATACTGGTCAATGAAGGCCGCAGCTTCCTTCCGGGTAATATTCAGGTTCTGGGACAAGCCATAGTCGCTGATTCCATACACAATGCCGAAGTTAACCGCCTTGGCGGATCGGCGCATATTGGAGTCCACCTCATCCACGCCGACTCCGAACACGTCCATCGCGGTCTTCGTGTGGATATCCATATCGTGGACGAAGGCTTCCTTCAGCCGTTCATCATCCGAGATATGCGCAAGCACGCGCAGCTCGATCTGGGAGTAGTCCGCCGCCAAAATGCTCCAGCCCGGCTCGGACGGAACGAAGACCTTGCGGAGCTTGCGGCCCTCCTCCAGACGGATCGGAATGTTCTGCAAATTCGGATATTGGCTGCTCAGACGACCCGTCGCGGCAATCGTCTGACGATAGTACGTGTGCACTTTGCCCGTTTGTGACGAAATCTCCTTCAGAAGACCTTCCACATATGTGGATTGCAGCTTGGCCAAGGTACGATACTTCAGAATCAAGCGGACAATATCGTGATAAGGCGCCAGCTTCTCGAGCACCTCGGCATCGGTGGAATAACCGGTTTTGGTCTTCTTGATGACCGGAAGCTCCAGCTTCACAAACAGAATCTCGCCCAGCTGTTTAGGCGAATTAAGATTGAATTCCGTTCCGGCGATCTCATATATCTCATGAACTAGCTTCTCGATCTGTCCTTCAAACTCGCGACCCAGCTCCTTCAAATCCTCCGCATTCACGGCAATTCCCTGCTTCTCCATATCGGCCAGAATGCGGGACAGCGGCATCTCCAGCTCATGGAACAGCGGCAGCATTTCATTGGCAGCCAGCTCCTTCTCCTGAACGGGAACCAGTTCGGATACAGCCAGGCATTTTCTGGCCATGTGCTCGCTGAGCTTCTCCATATCGGGAACCTTGTACTTTGCCCCTTTACCGAAAACATCCTCATCGGCTTGAAGATACGCAAGCCCGTATTTGGAGGCCAGACCGCTAAGACTTTGATTCGATTCGGTCGGGTCCAGCAGGTAGGCAGCCAGATGAACGTCAAATGCCGCGCCGGCAAAAGCAATGCCCTGCCAGTGGAGGGCCAGATCAATGCGGTGCAGATCATATCCGCGTTTAGGGATCCCGCTATCGGCAAGCCAAGCTCGAACAGGCTCGGCCTCTTCCGACTTCAGAACCTCAAACGGAATGAAGTACTGCCGTTCCTCCGTAGCGAGTGCGAGCCCGATCACCTCGGCATGATGGGGATTGTCCCCATGCGTCTCTACATGGAGTATGGTGACGTGGGCCAGGTTATCCGCAACCTCCTTAAGCCCCTTCGTGTCTACAAGGGTCACTTCAATCTTCGCTTCGGGCTTCGACTCAGCCGCATCCCCGCCCACTCCGCTTGTGCTCAGGTTTAACCGTTCAATGAGCGATTTAAACTCCAGCTTCGCCAGTGCGGGCCCTGCCGTCTCTTCATTCAAGCCTGTAAACGCCATGTCATCCAGCGACTGCTCCAGCGGAACTTCGCGAAAGATCGTAGCCAGCTTCTTGCTGAGTATGGCGGAATCCGCATGCTCTTCAATTTTCTCTTTCATCTTGCCTTTCAGCTCGTCGGTGCGTGACACCACGGCTTCAACGGATCCAAATTCATGAAGCAGCTTCAGAGCCGTCTTCTCACCCACTCCTGGAACGCCGGGGATGTTATCGGAAGCATCGCCCATCAGTCCCTTGAGGTCGATAATTTGATCAGGCGTCAGGTCATATCGCTCCTTAATCTGTTCCGGTCCGTAATACTCGATGTCGGTAACGCCCTTGCGGACCATGGCGATCGTGGTATGCTCCGAAGCCAGCTGCAGCATATCCTTATCCCCGGATACAACCATCACCTTCCGACCAGCTTCATCAGCCTGACGGGTAATGGTCCCGATAATGTCATCGGCCTCATAACCGCCGATTTCAAATTGGGAGACGCCAAGGCCTTTCAACAGCTCTTTCAGCAGCGGGAATTGTCCGGAGAGCTCGGGAGGCGTTTTCTGGCGGCCACCCTTGTAATCCTGAAAATCCGCATGCCGAAATGTTTCCTTGCCTGCATCGAATGCGACCATCATATGGGTCGGTTTGTGTTCCTCAATCAAGCGAAGCAGCATCGTCGTAAAGCCGTAAACCGCATTCGTCTGCTGTCCGCTGGCATTGGTCAGCGGCGGCATCGCGAAGAATGCCCGGTAAATGATATTATTTCCATCAATTAAAATCAGCTTGTCCATAGAACACCTCGCACCAATATTACTTCCTTTCCACATGATAACATAGGTTACCGCCAATTCCGAACAATCCGTTCGATTAACGGTGAATTCCTAAGAATACGCAAAATATCCCCACAAAGTGGAGCCTGCGCTTCGATGCTTATTCCAAATACTTTGCGGGGGCCCCCAATATATAAATGCGATTAAAGAATTGCTTCCGCTTCGTTGGAGCTTTCTAAATTCTCGCAAAAAAACGCTAGCTTTCGCCAGCGTTTGACTTATCATTATGCTATTGATTGAGGTCGGGACGATGACCCGTTACGAGGTACACCGTGCTCTCGCCAATGTTGGTTGCATGGTCGGCGATCCGTTCGATGTAACGTCCCACCATGATCAGCAGCATCGCCTGATTGGCCGAATCCGGATCGGAGGTCAGATGCGCATACAGGTCCTGCAAAATCACGCTGTACAAATGATCGATCTGATCATCGTCCTGGGCCATTTTATAGGCAAGATCCGTATTTTCCGTCAGATAGGATTCGATCGATTCCGAAACCATCGCGCGCACCAAATCCGACATCCGCGGAAGATCCACCAGTGGCTTGATCAGCTTCTGGCCTTGCAGACGGATCGTCACTTTAGCGACATCCCGCGCCAAGTCACCCATACGCTCCAAATCGCTTGCAATCCGGAAAGCCACTAAAATCCGGCGCAAATCCTTTGCCACAGGCTGCTGGGTCACGATCAGACGGGAGCCGATGTCCATGATTTGCTCTTCCATGTTGTTTAACTGCACATCGTTCTTGATAACCGCCTGCGCTTTCTCCGCATCCAAGGTCTGAAGGGACTCCACGCTGTTTGCCAGTGCCTCCTCCATATGCTTGCCCATATCCTGCAGCAAACTTCTCAGCTCATCAAGCTGCTGATCAAACTCAATTCTCCGGATCATGTGTGATGCTCCTCCTATCTACTTTTAAGAAAGATCATTGTCGTGATAATGGCTTAACCGAACCGGCCCGAGATATAATCCTCGGTACGTGCATCCGACGGCGTCGAGAACAGCGTATCGGTGTTTGCAGATTCAACCACTTCGCCATTCAGGAAAAATACGGTCTGCCCGGATACGCGTGCTGCCTGATGCATGTTGTGCGTAACCATGACGATGGTGTATTTGCTCTTCAGCTCCTGCACCAGCTCTTCGATTTTCAAAGTCGAGATCGGGTCCAGCGCGGAAGTTGCTTCGTCCATCAGCAGGATATCCGGCTGTACGGCAAGTGCCCGGGCAATGCATAGGCGCTGCTGTTGGCCGCCGGACAAGCTCAGCGCGGACCGCTTGAGATAATCCTTGACTTCATCCCACAGCACGGCTTGTTTCAAGCTCTGTTCCACGATTTGGTCCAGCTCCGCTTTATTGCGGATACCGTGGAGTCGCGGCCCGTACGCGATGTTGTCATAAATCGATTTAGGAAACGGATTCGGCTGCTGGAATACCATCCCTACCTGCTTGCGCAAGGCTTCAACGTGGACTTCCTCGCTGTAGATTTCGGTTCCTCCGATTTGCACGCTGCCTTCAATCCGAGTGGAAGGAATCATGTCATTCATGCGATTCAGCGTGCGCAGCAGCGTAGACTTACCGCAGCCCGACGGTCCGATGAACGCCGTCACCGTTTTCTCCGGAATGTCCAGGTCCACGTTTTTAAGCGCATGGTACGTGTCGTAGTAAAGATTTAATTTCTTAATCTGTATGATGGATTCCATATCTTATTCATGTCTCCTTTTTCACGATTAGATCTGCTTTATGCGTCTCTTAGATGTTCTTCGAATACTTGTTCCGGATCCACACGGCTGCAATGTTCATGATGAACAGCATGATGAGCAACAGAATAATACCCGAAGCCGCCAGCTCGTGGAAAGCCTCACTTGGTCTTGATACCCAGTTAAAGATCTGGATCGGCATGACAGTAAACGAATCGAGCAGATTTTCCGGCAAGAAGGCCACGTACGTTAAAGCACCGATCATGATCAGCGGTGCGGTTTCGCCGATCGCACGAGACAAGGCCAGGATAACCCCGGTCATAATTCCAGGAATCGCTGATGGCAGCACGGCGCTGGACACCGTTTGCCATTTCGTTGCGCCCAGCGCATAAGAAGCATCGCGCCGGTTTTTAGGCACGGCGCGAAGCGCCTCCTGAGCGGCAACGATAATAATTGGCAGCACCAGCAGCGTCATCGTTAATACCCCGGACAACAGGCTGCGGCCAAGATTCATGCCGCGCACGAAAATCGCCAGTCCCAGGATACCATATATAATAGAAGGAACCCCTGCAAGCGTACTGATATTCAGCTGGATCAGCCGAACCCAGCGGCTGCGGCCCGCATACTCTTCAAGAAAGATTGCCGCGCCCACGCCTAATACAAAAGACAGCGGGGCCATGAGCAGGAGCAGATAAATCGTGCCGACAATCGGCGATTTCAGGCCTGCTTTATCCGCGATACGTGACGGAAAGTTCGTGAACAGATCGGGTGAGAGTCTGTGAACGCCATCCATCACGATCGTAACAATCAAAGCCATCAAGGCTAGAATACCGATACTGGTACAAGCCAGGAATATCATATGCAGCGTTTGGTCACCCAGACGTCTCCGGTTGATTCCTTTGCTATCCCCCAGATTCAATTGTTTCATCTAGTATTCCTCCCTGAAGCGGCGAGCGACCCACTGCGCCAATATATTAAGCAAGAAGGTGATGACAAACAAGGTCAGACCTACCGCAAAAATCGTGCCGTATTCAATCGTTCCTCGCGGAACGTCTCCCATGCTTACCTGAACAATATAAGAAGTCATCGTCTGAATGCTTTCCAGAGGATTCAGTGTCAGCTGCGGCGTAGCACCTGCAGCCACCGTAACGATCATCGTCTCGCCAATCGCGCGCGAGAATGCCAATACGAAGGACGATACAACCCCCGATAAAGCGGCAGGCAGTACAATTTTCAGTGCAACCTCAAATCGGGTAGCACCCAGCGCGTATGCTCCGTGACGAAGGCTCTTAGGCACCGCACGCATCGCGTCTTCACTTAAAGACGAGATCATCGGCAGGACCATGATGCCGACCACGAGACCCGCACTAAGCGCATTGAATATCCCCATGTCGGGAAAAATCTTTTGAAGGAATGGCGTTACCGTTTCAAGCGCAAAATATCCGTAAACAATCGTTGGTACACCAGCCAACACTTCAAGCACTGGCTTTACAACCCCCCGAACCCGGGCAGGAGCGTATTCATTGAGATAAATAGCGCATGCCAAGCCGATAGGCACTGCGAAAATGATCGCAATGCCTGTAATCAGCAATGTGCCGCCCAGCAAGGGCAGCACGCCGAATTCTTTTGGAGGGAGAATTGGACTCCATGTCGTTCCGGTCAAGAAGGACCATACCGGCACTTCCTTGAAGAAGATCACGGATTCCTGTAGAAGCGTATATACAATACCGATGGTGGTAAACACCGAAAGCATGGCACACAAGCCGAGCAGGATTGGAACGATTTTGTCTGAGATGCGTGTTTTGCTTCGACGGAATGTCATGCTTTTAGTGTTTGCCGCCACGGGTGAAGTTTTGTTCATTCTCCTCTTCCCTTTCTATGGGTTGCCCGAAGGATTCCCTTCGGGCATGAAGTCTTTAATTATTTTGCCAACTTGTCTTTTTCTTCTTGATACTGTTCATCTTGAAGCGGTACGAAACCAACTTCGCCAGCAAGACTAGCGGCATTATCAAGGTAGAAGTTCATGAATGCATTCACTTCCGGACGCTCAAGCTCCTTATCGTTTACATAGAGCAGCAGCGGACGGGACAATGGAGCATAACTGTTATCCTTGATCGTTTCCATGCTTGGAGCTACTGTAGCCGTACCGTTATCGATCGGAACCAGCTTCAATTTGTCTTGGTTCTCTTCATAGAAGGAGAATCCGAAGTATCCGATGGAGTTCTTGTCGCCAGCAACCCCTTGTACGACTGCGTTTGTATCGGCACTGAACGTGATTTGGCTATCGTTTCTGCTTGCTTGCGCTTCACCGTTAATCGCTTCTGTGAAGTAGTCGAATGTTCCGTGGTCTGTACCAGGAGAGTAAATTTTGATTTCCTCAGCCGGCCATCCTTCGCGAACGTCAGCCCATGTTTTTACAGTGCTGTTCGGCTCGTAAATTTTCTTCAGCTCATCTACCGTTAATTTATCTACGAATTCATTGCTCGGGTTAACTACAACGGATAGTCCGTCATAAGCTACCAGAACCTCATGATAGGTAATGCCCTTGGATTTTGCTTCTTCAGCTTCACTGTCTTTAATTGGACGGGATGCATTGGAAATTGGAATTTCTCCATTATTGAAGCGTTTGAAACCGCCACCTGTTCCGCCTGTTCCAATCGGAATGCGGACATCCGGGTTCGCTGCGCCGAACTCTTCAGCAATGGCTTCAGTTAACGGATGCAATGTACTGGAACCGTCAATTTCAATCGTTCCCGACAAAGCTGTTGTTGTACTTCCTTCGTTTTGCTGTGCTGAACCGTTGTCTGTATTTTCTCCGGAAGCACCGCCGGAAGTTGTTCCTCCACCGCATGCCGCCAAAAGCGTGCTCAGCATTAATACCAGTACGAGAATACCTGCTGGTTTACGACCCCTTTTTTTAAACAAACGAATCCACTCCTTCAAAATGGTTGTTGTCTCTACTTCCTACTTACAATATTGATATTAATCCCGGAATGTAATAGCAGTTTCGGAGAAATGTAAACTCTGTGTAAAATATTTAATGAAAAGTAGGCTTATAGATTCGACCTATCTTCCATGATCGAAGCTTCACCGGTGTTCATTCCGGCAAGCTCATCCTTCACCCGCTTCACACGCTTCACGGTTTCCTCGGCCAGTTGATAAACCTGATTACCGGACTTCTGAACCTCTTGAACGGCATTGTCCATTTCATTAAACATTTGGGCACCTTCCGTTACATACCCCTCGCAGGATTGGATTTCCTTCAGCGACGATACAGCCCCCTTGGCTGTATCTGCTGCCAGCCCCTGGATTTGCTCGAGCAGCTGCGATATATCCCCTGACAGCTTGCGCGTTTGTTTTGCTAGCGATTGTACCTCTGCCGCAACCACTTGAAATCCACGCCCATGCTCTCCGGCATGCGCTGCTTCAATCGAGGCATTCATGGCCAGCAGACTGCTTTGGTTCGCAAGCTCGGTAATCATGCCGGTGATGGAAAATATGCGGCTGGCATCGGCTGCGAGCTCGGAGGCCTGGCCTTCACGCTTCGTCATATCCTCTACAAGACCAAGGTACGAGGTTCGGACAAGATCCAGTTTCTCCTTCCCGGTTTGTGACCACTCCCTCATCCGTATACATTCCGAGTTTGTTCTCGCTGCTGCCGTTCGGACCTCGGTTAAAGAGGATTGAATGTTCCGGGTATGCCGGTAGCTTTCCTGCAGGATCAGTTCCCGCTTCTCTTCCGCTTCCGCTTGGAGCATACTGGACAGACTCATCAGATCCCTGACGGTAAGCACGCCTAGCAGTCGTCCTTCATCCGTGATCAGGACACAATCATAAAATTTGGAATCCGGGCGCTGCAGGGACAATTCCAGCAACGTTCCGACCTTCTCGAATATATCGACACGCGTCGGTTGATGGTCCGCAAACTGGTAGGCGGGCTTGGAATAATACAGGTCCACGGCAAACCTGCCCATCATTCGCTGGTAAAACACATCCCGCATAATCAGTCCTGCTGGTGTATCTGCCTCATCGCAATAAATAACACACGGGATACGCTGATCCTTCGCAAACACATTCAGCACATCGAGGCAGGATTCAGATTTTGTTATAACAGGGACCCTTCTTATGTATTGCCGATATAATGCGCCTGCTTCAGGCTCGTTTGCTGCATGTCCATCAAGTACCGGCTCTACCTCCACCTTCATTCTCTCTGTCTGATTCGGTATGGTTTGAAGCAGTGTCATGCGCCTTCACCCCTTCTTCATCTGGTCCTTTAGACGCATCTTACCGGACAAGTATTATGGGAATATACTCGAATGATTAAGGGAGTGTAAACTGCGGAAGGATAATGGCGCGGAAATGAGACATTAGACATGTCAGGATCTGACCAAAGGCCCAAAAAAAAGACTCCTCATCATTTCAAACGGAATGATGGGAGCCTTTTTTCGGATTCACTACAAGTTTATAACCAACCCCGCGAATGGAGTCAATGTGTACAGATTCAGGATCGAGCTCAAGCTTCTTGCGCAGGGAACTCACATGAACGTCCACGGTTCGCTGACCGCCGATATAATCGAAACCCCAGACCACGTTCATCAGATCATCCCTCGTTAACACAACGCCCGGTTTTTTGGCCAGGTAGAGCAGCACCTCAAATTCTTTCGGCCGGAGATTAATGCTCTGACCGCCAAGCCGGACCTCGTATTTCTCAGGATAGATTTCCAATTCTCCAAGCGAAATGACGTTTCCCTGGTGGTCTGTCGTCTTTGCTTCATCGGCGTGACCGGAAACCCGGCGCATGACGGCTGATACACGGGCCAGCAGCTCAGATACGCCAAATGGCTTGGTAATATAGTCATCCGCCCCCATCTTCAGACCTTGAACAACTTCCTCTTCGGCGTTCTTCGCGGTCAGAATAATGATCGGCGTGGTAATTCCGTTACTTCGAAGCTTCTCTAAAATCTGAAAGCCGTTCATGCCAGGCAGCATGACATCCAGCAGGATCAGATCATATTCATGATTCGACGCTTTCTCGTAACCTGCGGTACCGTGTTCCTCTACCTCGACTTGAAAACCTTCCTGCGTCAGATTGTAGGACAACAGCCGCGAAAGTGTCGGCTCATCTTCAATAACAAGCATGCGTTGCGTCAATGTTACCCCCGCCCTTATCTTGATAATTGGACTGCTTATGCAAGTATATCAACAGAATGTTAACGGTGTGTTAACTTCCTGTATCGTGCGTTTCCTGCAGGATCGGAAGCTCAATGATGAAGGAGCTGCCGATTCCCAGCTCGCTCTCCACCTTAATCGTTCCGTGATGAAGATCCACCAGATGCTTCACGATCGACAGTCCAAGCCCCGTTCCGCCTGATCCTCGCGAACGCGCTTTATCCACCCGATAGAAACGTTCAAATATACGGGGAAGATCTTCCTTCGGAATGCCAATCCCGGAATCCTTAACAAGGAACTCCACAATATCCTCGGCGTTCCTGTTACTATGCTTTTCACGAGCCGTTAATTTTACTCGTCCGCCTTCTTGCGTGTAATTGATCGCATTCGAGAGCAGATTCATAAAAATCTGGCGGAGCTTGTCCTCGTCCCCCTCCATAAACAGCTCTTCCGGAATGTCAAGCTCCAGGCTGATCCGCTTCTTCTCCGCCACCGTGCGCATCATTTCGGATATTGTATCAAAGAATGCCGACAAATGAATCGGCGAGTAATCCATCTGAATCCGCTTGGATTCGATTTTGGACAGCTCCAGAATGTCACCGATCAGACGGTTTAGCCGTTCGGATTCGTCATAAATAATCTGGAGGAAGGAGCGCGATGTCTTCTCATCGGTCACCCCGCCGCCAAGCAGCGTTTCGGCAAACCCTTTCACCGCAGCGAGCGGAGTCTTCAGCTCGTGAGATACATTGGCCACGAATTCGCTCCGCATGCGTTCAAGTCTGCGGATATCACTTACATCCTGCAGCAGGAACAGCATCCCGCGATAGGACTCCTGCTCTTCCTCCTGCATCATCGCAACCCCATCCAGGCGGATGATCGATTCCACCGGATAATAAATGTTGCGCTCTTCATGGAAGTCCTCCTTGCTCTCAAGGCCTTCCTCCATCAGTTTGGTCAATTCATAATGCTGCTTAAGCTCACGGTACGATTTGCCTGTTATCACTTCAGCATTAATGCCGAGCATTCTCTCGGCAGCACGGTTCACAAGAATGATCTGGCCTGCCCCGCTCACCATGACAATACCGCCTGTCATATTGTTTAGAACGCTTTGCAGCAAATCTTCATTATCCCGTATCGTCCGCAGCTGGGTTTGCAGGCTGTCAGCCATTCCATTAATGGCGTGCGCCAATTGACCGATCTCGTCTTTACGGTGAATCTTTACCCTCGCATCATATTCAAGACGCGATATCCGTCTGGCTACGCGCGTGATTTTCTCAAGCGGCGAGGTCAAGCCCTTGGCGACACGATAACTCACCAAGGCAGCTAGCAGGAACAGCACCAGCAGGCCGATCCCCATCACGGTCCAGCCTTGTTTGACTCCCTGGTCCACTTCCTTGAGACTGACGGACAAGCGGACGAATCCGTCGAAATTCTCTCCGGCCTTGACCGGAAGTGCGACGTACAGCATGTCCTGCCCAAGCGTATCACTCCGACGAATGGTACTCCCGCGCCCCGCTTTTACCGCTTGAAGCATCTCTTCACGATAAGCGTGGTTATCCATGGTTAACGGATCACTCTCCGAATCCCCGATAACCTTACCATCCTTCAATATAAAGGTCACTCTCGCATCAGACAGTTCTTCAAGCTGCAAGGATCTTTCGGTATAATACGAAAGAGCATCCGCGMTGTCCGTATCCGGAAACTCCATCATGGTCTGCAGAAGCCGAATCTCCCGGACCATATTGTCCTCCAGCAGCTGAATATGGGACTGCTTGAATACCGTCACCATAGCCAGTCCTGCCGCGAGCATAGATAACCCAATTAAAGTAAGCATAATCAGAGTCAAACGATTGCGATACTGCCTCATGGTCTCTCCTCTTTCTGCCGCGTGATCATTTTGGATAACTTACCGCTCGTGTGCGTCTTCGGTGGAATAACGCATGAATGATGGTTGCCGCCGGCTGCTGGAACATAATGCCCAGCACCACCGGGATGGAAGCCTGGGGTGAGAAATACGTTGTAGCCAACACCATCCCGAGTGATATATTACGCATTCCGGACGCGTATGTAAATGTAATTTGCATTTCCTGTGTCGGTCCGAGCATCGCATAGGAGCCAAAATAGCCAAGCAAATAGCAGATCACAATCAGCGTAACGACAACCGGGATCACTACCAGCATCTCCTCCTTCATGCCTGCTGCATGGGGAGCGATGGCTGCCGCGTTCAGCATCACCACGAGCATAAAAAACAGCTTCGATATGGGCTGGGCTACAGGAGCCGACCAGTCCTTGATCCGTCCTTTGGAACCTTCATACAGCATCACCCCGATCAGAGTGGGCAATACCACCATGGTCAGCAAATCGAGAATCAGCTCAGACGCATTCCATGTAACCAGTGCATCCCCGATAAACATATCCATTAGAGCCGGTACGACTAAGGGACTGAGTATGGTATCCAGCACAACTACCGCCAGGATGAACGGAACGCTGCCGCCGGAGCTTCCGACCCACATCACCGAGGATATCCCCAGGGGAATGATCGCGAACAGCAGCAAGCCAATCGTATAATCCGAGTGCGCACCAAACACGGCCGAGCCCAGTCCATAGGCAAGCACCGGAGCGGCCGCATGGGCTAGAAAGAGCGTTAATATAACAGCAAAGGGGCGCTTCAGAACCCCTTGCAGATGACGGATCCCACAGCCAAGTGCCATCACCAGTGTAATATAACCGAATAGATAAGGAATCCAGTGAACAAAGTCCACCAAAACATCCGAGAGCAGCCAGCCTAGCACCAGCGAGCCTGGAATCAAGAGAAAGGTGTACTTTTCAAACCAAGATGCAAAGGCTAGTCCAAAACTTCTCACCTGTTTCCTCCTATGACTGAATTGACGTATTTGACTTTCATCATAAACCGGAGTGTCCGAAAACCGCAACGAAAATTCGAAATAAGGGCCCCATTCCCGTATTCAACAAAAAAGCATCGACTGGCACATGAGGGCCAATCGATGCTTCTTCAGATGCTCCGGATTAGGAGAACACCGGCTCTTTAAACATGGCCAGCTTCTCTGCCGAATCCTTGCTCACGTCGGCATGCAGGCTGTTTCCGTGCGAATCCATCGTGACGATCGCGGCAAAGCCGTCAACCTCCAAATGCCACATCGCTTCCGGAATGCCAAACTCCATGAAATCCACGCCGTTTACTTTTTTGATGCATCTCGCATAATACTGGGCGGCCCCGCCAATCGCATTCAGATATACGCCGCCATGCTCCTGCAGGGCTTGAAGCGTCTTGGGACCCATGCCGCCCTTTCCGATAACCGCGCGAATGCCGAATTTTTTCAAAATATCGCCCTGGTAAGGTTCTTCTCGAATGCTGGTTGTCGGACCTGCCGCCTTGACATGCCATCCCTCTTCATCCTGCATCATAACCGGACCGCAGTGGTAAATGACGGACCCGTTCAGGTCGATAGGGGCATCGTGATCCATCAGATATTTATGAAGCGCATCCCGTCCGGTATGCATCTCGCCTCGGATCACCACCACATCCCCAACGCGCAGGGAACGAATTTGCTCCTCGCTGATTGGCGTCTGCAGCACCACTTCGCGGCCCTTGGGCTCACTTGGACCGGAGTCTTCGGCTTGGGAAACGGCCGTTTCGGAATTGGCGTTCATCTGCACCTCACTGCCTGCTTCATACAGCCATTCCGTGATTTCCCCCGTTTCCGGCTCAACCATTACGCCCTGACGGCGGAACGCCCAGCAATTATAGGCAACCGATACAAAAAAGCTTGCCGGCAGACGGTTCATCGCACCGATTTTGCAGCCGAGCAGCGTGACTTCTCCGCCAAAGCCCATCGTGCCGATCCCCAGTTTATTTGCATTTTCCAATATGTAATCTTCGAGCTTCGCCAAATCTTCATTCGGGTTCACATCTTCGACATGACGGAACAGCTGATGTTTCGCAAGCTCATAACCTGTCGTCCGGTCGCCGCCGATGCCTACGCCGATAAATCCAGCGCTGCAGCCTTGGCCTTGAGCTTGGTACACGGCATGCATGATGCATTTGCGAATCCCGTCCAAATCACGGCCCGCTTTCCCGAGCCCTTCAAGCTCTGCAGGAAGGCTGTACTGAATGTTTTTGTTCTCGCAGCCGCCCCCTTTCAGGATGAGACGGACGTCCACCTTATCCTGCTCCCACTGCTCGAAATGGATGACGGGCGTGCCAGGGCCGAGATTATCCCCGCTGTTAGCGCCAGTCAACGAATCCACCGAGTTTGGACGCAGCTTGCCATCCTTCGTGGCGCGAATCACCGCAGAGTAAATCGCCTTCTTCATCTCGATTTGGTTCGCACCCACAGGCGTATGTACGATGAATGTTGGCATGCCGGTATCCTGGCAGATCGGCGATACTTCCTGCTCGGCCATCTCAATATTTTGAGCGATCGTTGCCAGTGCCAGCCCCGCTCGCGTTGCCGCATCCTCAGACGCTCGGCCGCGGTTGACTGCTCTTCGCACATCCCCGGGCAAATTCGTGGAGGTTTCTACAATCAGTCGATACATACTCTCTTCAAATAATTTCATAGCGTTGGTAAACTCCTCTCTTTCATAACCCAGACATGATAGCAAAATAAGAATCATTATAAACTGCCAATATTGTTATCATATCATATCATTTCGCACATGAAAGGGTTTACTTCAAAAAATGAAAGAGTAGAGAAAATGTGTTGATCTTCCCCGTTTTATCGACCATACCTCTCTATAAATCTCGCATATATTGATTAAGAAAAGGAGGTGATTCCTATAATGAAAGTTTCGATCTCCCAGGTGGTTTTTCCAAGACTTGCCCTGTTTAGAAACGAGTTTTACAGAGGACGCCGATTTGTGGTTCGCGGAAACGTGGGGATTCGTAATCTCGAGAGAACTTTCGGTGACATTGAAAGCTTGAGATTCTTCTCCACCAACTCCAATGCAACCCTGGTCCTGTTCTCGGAAACGAATTTCCGAGGTGTATTCAGAGTATTCCGCGGAAACACCAACATCGCCGACCTTGGCGATATCATCAGCGGCGATGAAGAACCTGAATCCATCATCAGCACCAACCGCCGTTTGACGCTCGCCCAGATCAGAGCGATCCGGGATGCAGGCGTGCTGCCTTCCGGTTTTAGAAGCATCTGATTCTGCGCAAGCTGCCCCCATATTGAAACAGCGGACATTCGGGCAGAAGTCCCGAATGTCCGCTGTTTTTTTCGTGCAAGGATGACCCTGTTGTTCCCTCAAAGGGCTTTACCCATTAATTACTTCGCCGCCATTCACGTGAATGACTTGACCACTCACATAGGAAGAGTCCGTTGAAGCTAGGTATACATAGGCTGGGGCCAGCTCTTCCGGTTGACCCGGGCGTTTCATCGGCTGGGTCGCCCCAAACTCGGCCACCTGATCCGGCGGGAATGTTGATGGAATCAGCGGCGTCCAGATCGGTCCCGGGGCAACGGCATTTACCCGAATCCCTTGACCGACCACATTCATCGATAACGAGCGTGTAAAGGCAACGATGGCCCCCTTCGTCGATGCATAATCCAGCAGCTGCGGGCTTCCCCGGTAAGCCGTGATGGAGGTCGTATTAATAATGGAGCTGCCCTTGGACAGATGCGGCATCGCCGCCTGCGTCAGGTAGAACATGCCGAATATATTCGTACGGAAGGTCCGCTCCAATTGTTCTTTGGTAATATCCTCAATCTTCTTCTGCGGATGCTGTTCGGCTGCGTTGTTAACGAGAATATCGAGTCTTCCGAGCTTCTCCACGGTTTCGGTAACCGCATCGCGGCAAAAAGCATCATCACCGACGTCACCGGCGATCAACAGACATTTTCGGCCTTCCTGCTCCACCTGTCGTTTGGTCTCTTCCGCATCCTTATGCTCATTCAGGTACACAATGGATACGTCCGCGCCTTCCTTGGCATAGTAGACCGCAACCGCACGGCCGATCCCGCTGTCGCCTCCGGTAATCAGCGCTACCTTTCCTTTTAGCTTACCGGCTGCTTTGTATTCGTTACTCTCAAACTCCGGCTTCGGGTGCATCTCCGATTCGGTTCCGGGTCTGTGATCCTGATGCTGGGGCGGCAAGGTTTGTTTCGGTTGATCTTGTGGCATATGAACATTTCTCCTTTCAGGTCAGTATCTCAAACTACCTCTCATAGGATGCGTTCGACGCGGCTTCTTATTCTCATAAAAAGCCCTTCGCTATTGTTTTTACCCAGATTGTACGAGATCAAACGAAAGTGAAGCTCTTTTCGCCCAACAAAAAAGTCCCCGAAGCGGGGCCTTGCTCCGAGGTCCGTTCAGATCCTTGGCGGGCCCCCGGTCATTTAACAATTCTAAATGTCAAAAAAAAAGCCGCCCGATGAACGGAACGACTTCTCTTTCGTATGTAGCTATTCTTAGATGATATGGTTGAATACCATGAAGAAGATCATAACCAAGAGCAGCAAGGCAAGAAGTGCGCTAAGCGTACCCAGCTTGCTTGTTTCTTCCTTCACTTCACGCTTCTCGCGGATCCCTGCAAGCGCATTCTTCAATGGCTTGCTCATGATGCCTCCAATAGCAAACATCGCCAGCAGCAATACCGTTACAATGATCATCCAAGGAACCGAATACTCGCCTTGGGACATCATGTATCCGCCAGTCAACAACTGAATAACCAAGCCGTACTGAGCAAAACGGTTCGCTACTCGAATCGTATTAACAGCTCCTTCTTGAGCCCCGAGGGACAGCTTCTGAATACCGCCAACAACAAACGGCAGAATCAAGTAAAATCCTAGCGCCGCCGTACCGACCATATGCAGAAAAAATGTCACGTTCCACATAAATAATTCCTCCAAAGTCGTTAGTGTGATTTTTATTACATTAAGTTCATCGTCTCTTATTATACTGGAGAGATCATCCAAAGAAAAGCAATCCCGCCCCGAATCACGGGACGGGATTGCTTTATTAGACGATTTTGTGAATCCTGATTCAATTACAGGGTCACGACCGAGGTTACATTACGTACGGATTCCGCAGACTTATCGAGCGCCGCTTTCTCTTCGGCCGTCAGCTCAAGCTCGAAAATTCGCTCAATGCCGTCTCCGCCCAGAATGGCCGGTACGCCCATGAACAGATTGTCATAACCGTACTCGCCCTCCAGCAGAGCAATAACCGGAATGATCCGTTTTTTGTCCTTCAGAATCGCTTCCGTCATTTGTACGAGGGAAGCAGCCGGCGCATAGTATGCGCTGCCGTTACCCAGCAGGTTCACGATTTCGCCGCCGCCAACCCGGGTACGCTGCACAATCGCTTCAATGCGCTCAGCCGGAATCAGCGTGTCGATCGGAATGCCACCCACGCTGGAGTAGCGAACGAGCGGAACCATGTCGTCGCCATGGCCACCAAGTACGAATCCGCGGACATCCTCAACGGATACGTTCAGCTCTTGTGCGATGAAAGTGCAATAGCGGGCCGTATCCAGTACGCCGGATTGGCCGATAACGCGGTTCTTGGGAAATCCGAGCGTGTTGTATGCCACATAGGTCATGGCATCCACCGGGTTGCTCAGAATGATGACCGTGGCGTTCGGTGCGTGACTCTTCACATTCTCGCATACGGATTTCACGATCCCTGCATTGGTATTAACGAGGTCATCGCGGCTCATGCCCGGCTTGCGGGCTACACCTGCTGTAATGATTACGATATCGGAATTAGCTGCATCCTCATAGTTGGATGTACCGACTATGTTGCTGTCAAATCCTTGAACGGGACTTGCTTCGAGCATATCCAGCGCTTTACCTTTTGTTGGGTTCTCGAGCTGCGGGATATCCAGCAGCACCACATCACCCAATTCTTTTTGAGCAAGCATCAGGGCGGTAGTCGCACCTGTGAAGCCAGCACCTACTACCGTAATCTTTTTACGAGTAATTGCCACGATGAATCTCCTCCTTACAGGTTTTTAATGATTTCGTCTGCGAACTCGGAGCATTTCACTTCCGTAGCGCCTTCCATCAGGCGTGCGAAGTCATACGTTACGGTTTTGTTGTTGATGGACGTTTCCATGCCTTTGTAGATCAGGTCAGCCGCTTCCTGCCATCCGAGGTGCTCAAGCAGCATAACGCCAGAGAGGATAACGGAACCAGGGTTTACTACGTCTTTGTCTGCATATTTCGGAGCCGTACCATGAGTCGCTTCGAAAATTGCATGTCCTGTTACATAGTTGATGTTAGCGCCCGGAGCGATACCGATACCGCCAACTTGTGCAGCCAGCGCGTCAGACAGGTAGTCCCCGTTCAGGTTCAACGTCGCAATGACATCAAAGTCGGTTGGACGAGTCAGAACTTGCTGCAGCGCGATGTCGGCAATCGCATCTTTAACGATGATTTTGCCAGCTTCTTCAGCCGCTTTTTGAGCCGCATTAGCTGCATCTACGCCGTCTTTCTCCTTGATGATATCGTATTGTGCCCAAGTGAACACTTTATCGCCGAATTCAGCTTCAGCCACTTCGTAACCCCAGTTTTTGAAGGCACCTTCTGTAAATTTCATGATGTTGCCTTTGTGAACCAGTGTCACGGATTTGCGGCCATGTTTGATCGCGTACTCAACCGCTGCACGTACAAGACGCTTGGAACCTTCGGAGGATACAGGCTTAATCCCGATGCCGGACGTTTCAGGGAAGCGGATTTTGTTGGCGCCCATTTCGTCTTGAAGGAACTTGATCATTTTCTTCACTTCTTCGGAGCCTTCTTTATACTCAATACCTGCGTAGATGTCTTCCGTGTTCTCACGGAAAATAACCATGTCAACCAGCTCAGGGCGTTTTACCGGAGACGGTACGCCGTTGAAGTAACGAACAGGGCGCAGGCAAGTGTACAGGTCCAGCTCTTGGCGAAGGGCAACGTTCAGGGAACGGATACCGCCGCCGATTGGCGTTGTAAGTGGTCCTTTGATAGCAACGATGTACTCGCGAATCGCTTCAAGCGTATCGTTCGGGAGCCATTCACCGTATGTATTGTATGCCTTCTCACCGGCAAATACTTCATACCAGGCAATTTTCTTGGAACCGTTATATGCTTTTTCTACTGCTGCATCCAGGACGCGCTTGGAAGCTTTCCAGATGTCACGGCCTGTGCCGTCGCCTTCAATAAAAGGAATGACAGGGTTGTTAGGCACCTGCAGGGTTCCGTTATCAATCGTGATTTTCTCGCCTTCAGTTGGTAATGCGAATTTTTCCAATTTCATGAGTATGAGTTCCTCCTTCGAATATGGTTCTTGTCTCTAGCCATTTCCAAAATACTCGCGTGAATAGGCACAGAGAAACCCGCCACCCGCGATTCACTCACGTTTGAGCGGTTCTCTAGCCTATTGTACATGATTGCCAGCCACTTAGCGAAGTTCTATCGGCACATATTTTTGGTCGGTCATCCCTGTATACTCTGCGCGCGGGCGGATGATACGGTTGCCTTCATACTGCTCAAGAATATGCGCGGTCCATCCGGATACACGGCTGATGGCAAAAATCGGCGTAAACAGTTCATGCTCAATGCCGAGCTGCGTATAAACCGATGCAGAATAGAAATCAACGTTCGGCTTCAGTCCTTTTTGGTTGGTAACCGTTTCGTCGATCAGCACCGACATGTCGTACAGCGTGGTGTCGCCCTTCATTTCACCAAGCTCGCGCGACATTTTTTGGAGATGCTTCGCGCGCGGATCGCCGTTTTTGTATACGCGGTGTCCAAAGCCCATTATTTTTTCACGGTTGTCCAGCTTCTCCTGAATGTAAGCCTGGGCCCGATCAATCGAACCGACTTCGTTCAGCATCTTCATGACGGCTTCATTCGCGCCGCCGTGCAGAGGACCTTTAAGCGCGCCAATAGCGGAAGTAACACCGGAATATATGTCGGACAGCGTGGCTACGGTTACACGAGCAGCAAACGTGGATGCGTTAAGCTCGTGATCCGCGTGCAATACCAGTGCCTGGTCCAGAGCCTTGATTGAAGTCTGATCAGGATCTTCGCCTCTGAGCATATACAGGAAATTCTCCGCGATGGAGACGCCGGCTTTCGGAGCCACCGGCTCTTTGCCCTGACGAACACGGGCGATGGCAGCAATGATCGTTGGAAGCTGAGCTTGAAGTTTAACCGCTTTCTTCTCATTCGATTCACGGCTCATATCGTCGCCTTCGGCGTCATACAGAGCAAGCGCGGATACAGCCGAGCGAAGCGCAGCCATCGTATTGGTATCCTTCGGATACAATTTGATCTGCTGGATAAGCTCATCCGGAATGGCAGCATAGTCGCTCAAATCTTGTTGAAGGGCCTTAAGCTCTTCGGCATTTGGAAGCTTTCCGAACCAGAGCAGATAGGCTACCTCTTCAAAACTTGCATGTTCTGCGAGATCGTCAATATCATATCCACGGTAAGTCAGAACGCCATCGACGATCGAACTAATCGCGGAGGTGGTAGCTACAATGCCTTCCAAACCCTTGGTAGCTGTCATGCAACATCTCTCCTTTATGATCGGGATAAACTGAACTATTTTGACATTCATGAAAACATTTTCATGAAGTCGGATAAAAAAGAAAAACGCGAAAAAAATTGCTATGGTCCTAGTCACAAACCTTCTCATATCATACTGGATTTTGTCTGATATGTGAACATGAGCAGCGACATTCGCCGCATCAAATTGTTTTATCGACACCATAAACATTTTTTTGAAATCACTTACAATTCCATTATACCTGTGATAATTCTCATTGTCGAATCATGAAGACAAGCCTTTTCCAACTCTTTATCCTTATATTGAATCTCCTTGCATACGTATAGGAATGAGCGTTTCTGCTCGTCCCTGAAGTGCTGCAAAGGAGTGTGATGGTTTGGAACGATTGATGCTCAAGCGTTTTGGCCGGGGAGTGTGGGTGCTGTCTTCCATCTTCGTGATCGCCTATTTGATATATGTACTGCTGCCGCTGCTTTACCCCTTCCTCCTGGCCTGGATCATCGCTTATGCCATGAATCCTTGCGTCCGCCTGCTTCAGCGGAGTTTGAAGCTGCCGCGGTGGCTCGCTGTCATGTTGTCCCTGCTGCTGTATTTCGGAGCGGCTCTGCTGATTCTCACGGCGGCTGTCACGAGACTGGTCAAGGAGCTTATTATCCTGTCCCAGTCCTTCAATCTTCATATTGATGCCTGGATGGAATGGCTGACCGCATGGACCCAGAATGATAGCTTCCAGAATATCATCAATGAGATTAGCCGGTTCTATCAGAACAACCCGAATTATCACGATACCATCAATCAGAACATTACCCGCACGACGCAAACGATTGGCACGGCCGTGACCGACCTCGTTACCGGTATTTTTAACGGAATTCTGCAAATTATTTATTACCTGCCCAACTTGGGCACGATTCTCATTGTGGTTTTACTGTCCACGTTCTTTCTCAGCAACAGCTGGGAGCGCCATAATCGCGCGCTTATCCGCATCCTGCCCGAAGTCATTCGCAAACCCATGATCTATATTTTCACGGATCTAAAAAAAGCGTTGTTCGGATTCGCGAGGGCCCAGCTGATTCTGATCTCCATCACAGCCCTGATCGTCATGATCACGCTTTATGCGCTCGGGGTCGATTCCGCCTTCTCCATCGGTCTTCTGATCGGCTTGGTGGATCTCCTCCCCTACTTGGGCGTCGGCATCGTTCTGATCCCCTGGTCGCTGTATGCCTTTATGTCGGGCGACCTGACGCTTGGCATCGGACTAACCGTCCTGTACAGCATCATCCTGATCGTCAGACAGATTATGGAGCCCAAGGTGCTCGCCAGCAGTGTGGGACTGGACCCGCTCGCCGCCCTGCTGGGCATGTTCGTCGGGCTCAAACTGTTCGGCATTCTGGGACTGATTATAGGTCCAGTGTCGCTTGTCATCCTGGATGCCTTTCACCGGGCCCACGTATTCAAGGACCTAAGGAATTATATTATCGGAGGCAGGTTCAGATAGCAGTCGGACGAACTCATGGGAATTGCCGATTCCTGATATTTCCTCGTACTCCATAAATAAATAGACCGGCCCATGATGGGCCGGTCTTATGGGTGATCCTGCTTGTATTATCTGCGAAAGATCGTAATCTTGCCGTTTTTCATATTTTTCTTCATCCATTTCAACAGCAATATCCGATACAGCGGGCGAGTCAGCGGAAATATCAGCGTAAATCCGATTATGTCAGTTACAAAGCCCGGCAGAATAAGTAGCACTCCACCCGCAAATATACATAGGCCATCGGCCATGGAAGCACCCGGAACCATGCCTGAGTTCATTCTCTGCTTGGCATCTTCCATCGCTTTGCGACCTTCGAACCTCATCATGGCCACGCCAACCGCAGAGGTCAGCAGTGTCAATAGCAAGGTATTCATGCCGCCCACGCGATCCGCAACAAACTGAAAGCCGAATATTTCAATAGCAGGCACGAAGATCATCGCTGCCAGCAACCATTTGAACATGAAGCTACTCCTTCCTCCCCCAAAGGGTGTCCCTCAATGCATCATACAGCTTTGGCGCGCATTTATCCAGTCGGGCCGGCTTCCACTCTCTATTCAGCCATACATGGCGGGTCGCGCCGGCCGTTAACAAGGCACCGGGAAGCTCGGATTCGGGAGACAGATCCATCGCCTCCAAATCTGCCTGCTCCTGTTCGCTCAGCAAACGGACCTCATATTCATAGTGTATTCGAAGCGGGGAGAAAGCAGTCATTCTGGTAAAGACCGTTACAAGATCATCATACCGCGCAGGCTGGCGGTACTTGATATCAAGATCAACCACCGGGAGGAGGACACCTTCTTCTTCCATTCCGCGATACGTAAATCCCATTTCACGGATCATTTGGGTACGTCCGATCTCGAACCAGTTTAAATAGTTCGCGTGGTATACGACACCCATTTGATCGCTTTCCTGGTAACGCACCCGAAACGACGTCCAGAACCAGCGGCTTAGTGTCGGTACGGATGGTTTAGGCATCAACATCACCCCTTATCTATGCAAAAAGCAATGGTCGACAGAATCATCGTCCATTGCTTATATGCTGCTATATTCAGAATCCAACGGATTCTTGACGGTTGTATTACTTCTCCTGTGGAATTTGATCCACTTTCAGGAGGTTGGTCGAACCGGAACGGCCCAGTGGCACACCTGCTGTAATCACAACAAGATCGCCTTCTTTCACGAGTCCGGACTTCACGCCGCCTTGCAGCGCGTAATCAAACATCTCGTCCGTAGAAGAAGCCTGTTCGCCTTTAACCGGCGTTACGCCCCAAGTCAGTGCCAAACGTCTCAACGTTCTGTCTTGAGTCGTGACGGCGACGATAGGAGCCTCTGGACGGTATTTGGATACCATGCGAGCCGTTTGACCGGATTCCGTGGACGAAATGATGGCTTTGGCATTCAGGTCAAGTGCCGAGATCGCAACGGATTGGCTGATTGCTTCGGTAACGCTGGTATCTTGAGCAATACGCTGCTTCAAGAACATTTCACGGTAGTTCAGCGCGGATTCCGCTTTCTCTGCGATACGGGACATAGTCAATACGGATTCTACAGGGTATTTACCTGCAGCCGTTTCGCCGGACAGCATGATGGCATCGGTACCGTCAAAAATCGCATTGGCAACGTCACTTGCTTCCGCACGGGTAGGACGTGGGTTGCGCTGCATGGAATCCAGCATTTGCGTAGCCGTAATGACCGGTTTGCCAGCCAGGTTACATTTTTCGATCATGCGTTTTTGAACCAATGGAACTTCCTCTGCTGGAATCTCTACGCCGAGGTCGCCACGGGCTACCATCAAGCCGTCGGATACTTCGAGGATTTCATCCAGGTTGTCAACGCCCTGCTGGTTCTCGATTTTGGAGATGATTTGGATGTGCTCGCCATTATGCTTCTTCAGCAATTCGCGAATTTCAAGCACGTCACTTGCTTTACGAACGAAGGAAGCGGCAATAAAATCGATGCCCTGTTCGATCCCGAAAATGATATCGTTGGCGTCTTTTTCCGTAATGCCTGGGAGAGAAATCGCGACTCCCGGTACGTTTACACCTTTTTTGCTCTTAATGGTTCCGCCATTGACGATGCGGCATCTGATTTCGGTGCCTTGAATCTCCACCACGGTCAGACCGATCAGACCGTCATCGATCAAGATCGTGGATCCGACTTGAACATCTTGCGGCAACTCTTTATAAGTAATGGACAAACGATTCTTATCACCAAGGATTTCCTCGGTAGTAAGGGTGATATATTCATCTTGTACAAGCTCAATCGGTTCCACTTCAAGTTTACCTGTACGGATTTCCGGTCCTTTGGTGTCAAGCAGGATCGCTACCGTTTTGTTCAACTCTTCGCAAGCTTGGCGGATGTTCTTGATCCGGTTGCCATGCTCCTCGAAGTCGCCGTGAGAGAAGTTCAGACGAGCCACGTTCATGCCGGCCATAATGAGCTTCTTGGTGTTTTCCAACGATTCACTGGAAGGACCGATGGTACATACAATTTTTGTTTTGCGCATTTGGGTTTCCTCCGTTTATTAAAGGGTTCTCTATATCTCTTTTTCCAACAACTAAATCTACTACAAAAAGTCTAATTTGTATAGGAACTTTGTCATATCGTCACATACTCATCAGAACTTTTACATAATCACGTCTTCCTGTTCCGCTTTCGCAAAATCGAATTCGCCGATCTTGCGGAATTTGCGGTACCGGTCTTCCTTCAGCTCGCAGGCATCCATAACGGATAGTTCTTTCAGCTGGCTGATCAGTGCGCTTTGAATCGCGGCGGCCGTCTCTTCATAGTTTCGGTGCGCACCGCCCTTAGGCTCCGGTATAATTTCCTCAATGACTTCCATCTCGAGCAGGTCCTTAGCAGTGATCTTCATGGCTTCCGCAGCCTGATCCGCTTTGGATGCGTCCTTCCACAGAATGGATGCGGCGCCGTTCGGTGAAATGGCAGAGTAGATAGCATGCTCAAGCATCAGGACACGATTGCCTACAGCCATCGCAAGAGCACCGCCGCTTCCACCTTCGCCGATGACCACACAAACAATAGGCACCCCAAGGGACGACATTTCCCGTAGATTACGAGCAATCGCCTCGGACTGACCTCTTTCTTCTGCTGTATTACCCGGATATGCGCCTTTTGTATCAATAAACGTGATAATAGGACGCTTGAACTTGTTCGCCTGCTGCATAAGCCGCAGGGCTTTACGGAAGCCTTCCGGATGCGGACTTCCGAAGAAACGCGCAATATTGTCTTTCGTATCCTTACCGCGCTGCTGACCGACCACCGTGACGGGAACACCGTCAAGTTTGGCCAAGCCACCGACAACGGCAAGATCGTCCCCGTAGAGACGATCTCCATGCAGCTCGATAAAATCCGTAAAGATCAGCTGGATCAAATCAAGCGACGTCGGTCGCTGCTGATGACGGGCCAGATGCATTTTCTGGGAAGGCGAAATCGAAGAATAGATTTCTTCCTCCAAGCGACTATATCGTTCTTCCAGGCGGGCGATTTCATCCGTGAAATCGATCCCTTTTTCCTGTCCGAATTGTTTCAATTCATCGATCTTCTTGCGCATTTCGGCAAGTGGCATTTCAAAAGGCAATTCGCCTGACATCAGAATCCCCCTTTCACGGTATGCATCTCCAGCAGCTTACCAAGCATGGAGCGCATATCTTTCCGATGAATAACCATGTCAAGCTGACCATGCGCCAAGTTGAACTCCGCTGTCTGGAAATCATCCGGCAGCTTCTGGCGAATGGTCTGTTCAATAACGATACGGCCCGCAAAACCGAATACGGCTCCCGGCTCGGCAATATTGATATCGCCAAGCGTCGCAAAGCTGGCGGATACACCGCCGGTCGTCGGATCCGTTATCACTGAAATATAGAGGCCGCCGAGCTCGTTAAACCTGGACAAGGCTGCGCTTGTTTTGGCCATCTGCATCAAACTGAGAATGCTCTCCTGCATCCGGGCGCCGCCGGAGGTGGAGAAAATAATGAGCGGTAAACGCTTGTCCGTCGCAAACTCGATCGCTCGGGTAATTTTTTCCCCGACGACGGAGCCCATGCTTCCCGTGAAGAAATCAAAACTCATGACAGCTACTACAACAGGCTGGCCGAGAATCGACCCTTGACCGGTAATAACCGCATCATGAAGACCGGATTTCATCTTCTGCTGCTCGAGCTTGGCCGCATATCCCGGAAACTTGAGCGGATCCACCGAGATCATATCCGCATCAAACTCTTCAAAGCCTGTCTCATCCAGCGTCATGGCAATCCGTTCTACCGCGTTCAGGCGCATATGATGTCCGCATTCCTGACACACTTTCAGATTCTTCTCAAGCTCTTTGCTGTATTGAATGGTGCCGCACTTAGCACACTTATTCATCAGACCTTCCGGAATTTCCCGTTTCGGGCGTTCGCCTTCCTGAGGCTGCCCTGCTGTCCCAAGTCGTTCCGATGGGATCGTTGCGTATTTCCTTTTTTTCTGAAACAAGTCTTTAAACACAACTACACCTCTCCAGCCGTAAATTTGAATGGCCGCCGCAATAGCACATCGCCGATCCGTACGCTAAGCTTCGCTATGTAACCCAGATGAAACTAGGGGTGCAATATCGAATTCAACACTTCCTGTACTTCCTCTAGCTCTCCGGAGGGTACCAAAATCTCAAACTGCTGTTTGGAAAGATTCACAGGACGGCTTTGAACCAAAAAACCTTCTTCCGTTAGCCTGGTCTTGATCATTTCCGCCACCTTTGCAGTTGGCGCAATATAGATTACCGTCCACATGCCTTTCAGATCCCCCTAATCTCGTCCCACAGGCATATCCTGAGCCGATATAATGGATAATGATAACATACTTCAGTTTTTACCTCAACAAAGAGAGCAGGGGGCTGAAAGCCAAATCTATACCTTCAGGCAGCCATTCGACACCGCTCGCGCAAATCAGTCAGAACCCGCGGTATAATGCGCCGCATCAGGATTGTTATGCGCGATGCGCGAGGAAGCGGCAGCGGCGATGCCTGCAACGAGATCATCCAGAAACACATGGATCCCGTCCGACTTTTCATTTAATATCTCGATTACACCCATTTTTTCCTTGTCCAGGTAACCGAAACTGGTCAGTCCTATCATGCCATAAATGCTCGTGACGCCAAGCGCCATGGTCTCATCCACTCCGTAAAGCGGTTCGTCTTGCTCCATAATCGATTGCAGCGGCTCCGGCAGCAGCTTCTTCTCGGCCAACTCATCCAGCGCAATGCCTGTATACAGCGTATACTGCACTTCGCGCTTGCCGAGAACGGCCCGGACGCTTTCTTCACACTGCTCGATGGTTAACTTCGGATGATAACGCTGTTGAAGCTTCAACACAATATCCGCGATGGAGCTTACGCTGACTCCTCTGCGGCTGAGCATGCTCTCTGCCAAGTCCATTGACATCACAAATCCCCCCCGCGTCTTTGGCCGCGCTCTTTCAATCCTTCTCTATCATGAAAGAGCCTTCTTCATGCGAGTACTCGGCCAACATTACCTGTAGTGTCCTAATTGTATGCGGGAGGGATGCGAAACGTTCTTAAATTTTCATGTTACTTCACTTTAACGGTGTCCTTGCCCAGCATGCTTTCCATTTCGGCAAAAAGCTCTGTGGAAGGCTTGATTCGATAGGCTTCGCTAAGCGCAAGCACCTTCTGGCTTCGCTCATAAAACAGCACCGTTTGCACATGCCCCGGATGCTGCTGCAGGAGCTCTTTCAGCTTCACCAGCAGCTCCGATTGCTCCGCATCGGCCGTTATTTTCACAAACACACGCTGCTCAGCCTTATGATTCGATACGACGGTACGAGATTCCTTCTCGGGCGATAGGCTGCCACCCGACGCCTCGTTTCGGATAGAGGTCGAATCCTGTCCACTCCGGGCGGCAAGCCGCTCCGGAGTCTGGACTGTCGATGGATTACCGGCCGAAACCGGCTGGATGCCGGCGCCCGATTTACCACTACGGCCGGTATTCTCTCCGCCGGATCTTCCTCTGCCGCCCGCTGCTCCCCGAACCTTGCTCCGGTGAACCAGTTGACTCAAGGTTTGCGGCTCAAGCGGCGCGATTTCTTCGGCCAGCAGCTTAAAGCCTTCGTCCTGCAGCTGAACCTTCGCGCGGATCGCCAGCAGCGCGCCTTTTTCAATCAGATGCGCGCTTCGCTTCCACACTTCAGGAAAGAGAACGACCTCACAGCGCTCAATTTGATCCTCGCACTCCATGAAGGCCATCGCCTTTCCCTGTTTCGTCGTAATGGTCTTCAGTGTAACCACCATACCGGCAACCGTAGCCATCGATTCATCTTCCGATTCATGGAGATCCATTAACCGATCAGCTCCGGACTCCGTCAGCGCATCTTCGAAGCCGTCCAGCGGATGGCCGGACAAATACATGCCCAGCAGCTCGCGTTCGAATTCGAGCTGCTGACTTGTGGTATATGGCGGGATGTCCGGATATTCGATGTCCCAATTCGTGGTTTCCACGAAGTCGAAGAGCTGAATCTGGAGATCATCCCGTTCCTTTCTCCACTTCACGGCCGCTTCGACCGTTTCGTCCAGCATGGCAACCAGCTGGGAACGGTGTCCCTGCAAGGAATCAAAAGCCCCTGCCTGGATAAGCGACTCGATCACGCGCTTGTTGCATACGCGGAGGTCTACCCGGCGGCAAAAATCGAGCAGGCTTTCAAACGGCTTTTCACGCCTGATCTCGACGATATTCTCCACTGCCTGCGTGCCTACGTTCTTGATCGCGGCTAGCCCGAATCGGATTCCGCCTCCGGCCGGACGTTGGCCTTCATCATCACCGCCCTCGGCAGCAGAACCGCTCATGACCGGGGTAAAATACGTTCCGCTTTCGTTGACGTCCGGCGGCATGACCTCGATGTCGAGGCGCCGTGCCTCCAGCACGTATTCGGCCACCTTCCGGTGGCTGCCCATAACGGCCGTCAGCATGGAAGCCATGAACGGAACCGGATAGTGCGCCTTAAGATAAGCCGTCTGGAAGGCCAGCACGCCGTAAGCGGCGGCATGCGCACGGGGAAATCCGTAGTTCGCGAACCGGACGATCATATCGTACACGCGGTTGGCCTCATCCTCGCTATAACCGAGCTTGAGACTGCCTGAAACGAAATGGCTCCGCTCCCGGTCCAGTACTTCGCGCTTCTTCTTCGACACCGCTCTTCGCAGCAAATCCGCTTCCCCGAGCGAGAAGCCGGCCATCGTCGAAGCGATCTGCATGATCTGCTCCTGATAGACGATAATGCCGTACGTATCGCCTAATATCGGGATCAGGTCCGAATGGGGATACTCCGGCTCAATCCGGCCGTGCTTGGCTTGAATGAACTTCGGAATAAACTCCATGGGACCCGGACGGTACAAGGCATTCACGGATACGATATCCTCAAACACCGAAGGTTTCAGATCCTTCAGCACCCGCCGGATGCCCGCGGATTCAAGCTGAAATACGCCCGTGGTATCGCCGCGTCCCAGCATCTCATACGTCAGATGATCGTCATCCGGCACTTGTTCGAAATCGAGTGTTCTGCCGGTCAATTCTTGAATCCATCTCAGGGTACGCTCTATGATGGATAACGTCCGCAGACCCAAAAAATCCATCTTGAGCAGGCCCACGCTCTCCAGATTCTCCATGGAATACTGCGTCAGCGCCGTCTTCTCGCTCCCTTCCTGCAGCGGAACCGCATCCGTCAGCGGATCGCGGGAAATGACAATGCCTGCTGCATGCGTCGAAGCATGACGGGGCATGCCCTCAACCTTCATCGCCATATCGATCAGCTCGCGCACCTTCGGCTTCGTCTCGTACTGCTCCTTCAGCTGCGGGCTTTGCTCCATCGCTCCCGCGATGCTGATGCCCAGATGGTTAGGGATCAGCTTGGCCGCCTTGTCCACATCCCCGAACGGCACATTCAGCGCACGTCCAACATCTCGGACGGCCGCCCTTGCCGCCATCGTACCGAACGTAATAATCTGGGCGACATGCTCTTTCCCGTATTTATCCACCACATAATCAATGACCTCTTCCCGGCGCTCGTCACTGAAGTCGATATCAATATCCGGCATCGTTATCCGCTCCGGATTCAGGAAGCGTTCAAACAACAATTTATATTTCATCGGGTCCACATTCGTAATCTGAAGGGTGTAGGCCACCAGGCTGCCCGCCGATGAACCCCGGCCCGGTCCAACCGCGATGCCTTGCCGGTGGGCATAGGCGATAAAGTCCCATACGATCAGGAAATAATCGCTGAAGCCCATGTTCTCGATGACGCCGAGCTCATAGTTCAGTCGCTGCTCCAGCTCGCTGCGCTCTGCTTCATCCTGCCACCGCTCCGTATTCCCGTAACGTTCTTGCAGACCGTTCAAACAGAGCTCCCGCAGGTATTCGGCTGCATTCTTCCCTTCCGGGAGCGAGCTGTATTCCGGCAAAATCGACTTGCCGAATTCCAGCTCCAGGTTGCATTGGTCCGCAATCTTAGCCGTATTCAATATAGCTTCAGGCACATGGGGGTATAATCGCTCCATGTCGCTGCCGCTCTTCAAATAGAGCTGATTCGTCTGGATCTGCAGCCTATCCTCATCTTCGACCGTCTTTCCCGTGCCGATGCAGATCAGGACGTCCTGTACCTCGGCATCGCTCTCGGTCAGATAATGCACATCGTTGGTCGCAACCAGCGGAATGCCGGTCTCACGGCTAAGCTGAATCAGCTGGGGATTCACGCGTTTCTGCTCCGGAATTCCGTGATCCTGCAGCTCCAGATAGTAGTCTTCTCCAAAAATCGCCTGATAACGAAGCGCGGCAGCTTTCGCTTCCGCTTCGCGTCCGTGAAGCAGATGCTGGGGAACCTCGCCGCCCAAGCAAGCGCTGAGACATATGATGCCTTCATGATGGGCGGCCAGCGCCTCCATATCGATTCGGGGTCTGTAATGGTACCCCTCCAAATGCCCGATCGAGCACAGCTTCATCAAATTGCGATAGCCGGTCTCATTCTTGGCAAGCAGAATCAAATGATAGATCGGCTGGTCCTTGCGGCTTCCCCGCTCCTTGCGGGAGCCTGCCGTGATATAGGCCTCGCAGCCGATAATCGGTTTGATGCCTTGCGCCAGGCAGGCTTTATAGAACGGAATGGCACCATACATCACGCCATGATCCGTCAGGGCCAGCGATTTCATGCCAAGCGCCGCCGCTTCCCGCACCAGGTCACCGATACGTGCCGCTCCATCGAGCAAACTGTATTCACTATGCACGTGCAAATGCACGAAAGAGCTCATCGTAACGCCTTCCTTTCGCCGGTACATGTATATTTGAAATCCATCCAGAAATATCTGAAAAAGTCTTTATACCATTTTATCATAATCCCGCTAGGCCCGCCCATAGAATGAAACTAGGGAGTACGTGGACAGGCGTTTGCCATAACATCCACCGAGAGTAGAAAGGAGACATGAGGGCATGAGCGTTTTTTTATCCAAAGCGATCCTGGACTTTTTTATAGCCTTCGGCATCGTGCTGGGGGGAGCCATGGTGGGAGGCGTGGGCGCCGTGCTGTCCCTGCAGCCCCCGACCCTGACCATGGTTGAAGTGGCCGACCGGATTAAAATATGGGCTCTTGCGGCCGCGATCGGGGGCACCATTGATCCGATGCGGGTCATTGAAAGCAACGTGCTTGACGGGAATTTATCCCCTGCCATCAAGCAGGTTTTATATCTGGGTTTTGCATTTCTTGGAGCACATATGGGCAGCGAGCTGGTCAAATGGGTGTGCTTCAGCCGGAGCTGAATGATGCGCGTACCTCCAGCCCACCGCTTCCGCCCCTTCTATCAGATCGCATCCATCTTCGTGCTGGGAATGGTTGTCGGCAGCATCGTCTACAATTCGGTTTATCATGCAGCCTACAATAAATTATGGTTAACGAATCAGGAGCAGCAGCTCAAAATAACGCAATACGAAGAAGATATCGAGTCGTTAAAAAAATACAATAAACAATCCACGGTCATCAAGGAAATCAAGATCCGCAGCGAACAAAACGACAGGGTTCCGCTGGATCCCGTCATCATCAAAGAGCTCGTCAGGCTTATGAGCGAAGATCTGGCTGCCCTTCGCGGCCGCAACGTGTTTGATATCGACGCAGACAGCAAGCTGACGCGCTCACTCCTCAGCGACAAAATTTATACCGTCCGCGAGAAAGATTACAAGGTCCAAATCAAGACCATGCTCGTCATGGAAGGCGTGCTGCAAATCTGGGTTAGCGTTGATCATGTGGATGCAAAGTCAACCGGATCATGATACAATACATACTATTGTAAATGATCGAATCTAACATGCTTTTAGAGTTTGTTCAAAAAGTCATCTTTAGATCACGAAGCAGCACATGAACACCACATTGCGAGCATGTTACCGAATATGAAGGAGCCTTCCATTCCATGATAACCGTCATCCACTATATCCTGTACATTATCCTCGTCCTGTCCGTCGTAGCTGCCGCGCTCTATAGCATTCGCGCACGCCGAGTAGCGGATCCCGCGGACCGCGGCATCTATATGTCCATGATGAACCTCTGTATGGGCATTATGCTGGTTTCCCTTTCGCTGGTCTGCATGTTTCTGTTCAGCGGCTCCACGCCGGCTGTCATTGTAGAAGCCGTGTTCTTGGTGCTTGGCGCATTTAATATATTTGCCGGCATAAGAAGCCGCACCTATTACAGCAGACTGAAGAATTCAAGAACGGCCAGCTAAAATAAATTGAACGGAACAGGGGCATCCCGCAAGGTCCATGAAGACCTGCGGGATGCCCCTTTATTTTGTCCGGAGTTTAACGTTAGCCGTGATCGATCGCCTGCATCGTCATGACCGCTTTTGCAATCAGGTTTGTCTGATGCTGGATCTCGATCTCCATCTTGCAGGTACGGCGGCTGATCTCCAGCAATTTTGGCATAATGACGATCGGATCCTCGATCTGCACGGGCCGGATGAAATACGTCGACAGATGGTCCAGCACATGATCCCAGCCGCTAATATCCTTGGCCGCTTTAACCGCAGCTTGGCTCATGACGGTCGTGAGCACCCCTTGCGAAATCGTTCCAAGTTCTGAAGCCATTTGGGGCGTGATAAAACCGTGAAAGAACAAACGCCCTTCCTCATCCCGATCCTCTGCAATCCCATTCCAGATCAGCTGATCAAACGTCTCGCCAAGCTGAGGCTGGTTTCGCGCATCCCGCAGTGCTCCTAACACTTCTTTACGAGTAACCGTTGCAAGCAGCTTGCGGTTCCGATCCACAATCGGAAGAAAATCGATCCCTTCCCACATCATAATCTGCGCCGCAGATGCGAGCGACGTTTTCATGCTTGCCGTTACCGGATTGCGGGTCATCGCTTTCTCGATCGGCTGAGTTTCGGCGAGCCCTTCCACATCCCGAACCCCGACGATGCCGATGACCCGGTTCCATTCGTCTGTTACCGGATACCGGATTTGCCCGGTCGCCTGTGAAATCCGTTTGAATTCCCGAACGGTGACGGAGTTTTTCAACTGGTGATTCTTCGGCTTATCATGAGCGATATCCTCCACCAGCATAATTTTCTTCTTGATTAATCGGTCAAAAATGGCGCGGTTAATCATGGAGGCGACGGTAAACGTGTCATGCCTGGACGATATAATGGGCAGATGCAGCTGGTCTGCCAGCTGTTTCACTTCCCGGCTGGTTCCGAAACCGCCCGTAATCAACACGCCCGCCCCCTGCTCGAGTGCCAGGGAATGGGCATCTTCGCGGTTACCGACAATCATGAGGCTTCCGGCATCGATATATCGAATCATCGCCTCCACTTTCATGGCGCCAATCACGTATTTATGCAGGCTTTTATTAAGCCCTTCCGCACCGCCAAGCACATGCCCTTCCACAATTTCAACGACATCGGCAAACGTAAGCTGCTCGGATATGTTACGCGGCTTCCGTTCCACACGAACCGTGCCGATCCGTTCCTTCGTGACCACGATGCCCAGGCTTTCCGCTTCCTTTACCGCCCGATAAGCGGTTCCCTCGCTGACGCCCATCTCTTTGGCCAACCGTCGTACCGAGATTTTGCTTCCAACCTTCAAACTTTCAATATGCTGAACCAATTGCTCGTGTTTGGTAATCGTATCATCTCGAACGTCCAACTGTTACACCCCCAGAACACTATCTGTACCATACTGTATCTATTATATCACGTCCTATGAAGCTCCCATACCCGTCAGACACAAAAAAACCTCCCCTGAAGGTTAACGGATGGGCGATCCAACCGTACCCCTTAAAGGGAGGTTTTTGTTCGTCACAGCTCTCGCTGTGATCCAACGCTTAATTGGCTTCTTGGCTCTTCTGTTCCTCCGGCCATTTCAATTCCCATTGACGCAATTTCTCCTTGCGGATCTCATCGAGCGCTTTCTGTTTCGCTTCATCTACACCGATAAGGTAATAGAGATGCGAACCGATCACAAGCAGGGCAAATCCTGCCCAGACTGCACCGAACAGCGAAACCCATGAGAACCCGCCAGAGAAAGAAATGCTGGGAAGGGCGTATATCAACATGCCGAGTGCAACCAATAAGTAAGCGGTGTGTTTAAACTTGTTCTTCTTTTTTTTCATTGTAAACGCAGCTCCTCTACTCTCTGAAATCTATATTTCTACTCTATGAGGAGCTTGCGCAATTTATGAGACAAGTTTTTAAAAATGTACCGAATTTGTGTTGATGTTTATTGTCCGCAGCCTTAAAAAAGGGAACGTCTAGGGTTGGGCTGGACCATACAGATGCTGAAGACTATCCGATATAATCTTGTTCACGTCTTCGATGATGACACTCAGACGGCGCTCAGCGTCGAACAAGCGGCGGATGTTCAGGTTCAGGCTCAGCACCTCAAACTGCTTCTCCATCTTCTCCATTTCGTCCTGTGCCGGCATATCGCCGGACATCATGCGCTGTTGAAGTTCCATCTGGCGCTGTCGGAAGTCATCCAGCATGCGTCTGCTCTCCGGATCTGCATCCACGAGTTTCATAGCAGAGGTAATTTCTTCTACCTCCTTGCTTTCCTTCATCGCTTTTGCCAAATCATGTGCCTTGTCATAAATGTTCATTCGTAATTCCTCCAATATATTCGGCTTAAACGCCGTATTTGAATTCGCCTCTTGCCTTAATCCTTACTCCATCAAAATTGTTATCTCCACAGTATGGTCAGCATGGATTGGAACAATCCGATCACTCCGCCCAGCAGCACCCCAAGCCAGGTGATGGCCCTGAATTCGCGGCCGGACACACTCAGGATGATCTCTTCCAGCCGCTCAATCGGGAACTTCTCCACCTGCTCCTGAACGAGCTGCGGTAAGTTTACAGCCTTCATGGCCGCCGGGATGCTTCGCTCAAGGAAGCCCAGTCCCTTATCGAGCAGTCCAGGCAGAGCTGCTTCGATGGCAGGCATTCGCGGTCCAATCAGCTCGCCTACGCGAAGAGACTCGATTTGCTTCATCCACTTGGACCAAGGAAGCTTGTCATCCAATGTGCGGGAGATCCAAGCGAGGCCCGGCTCACCAGCGGCATGTTCGATGATATTCCCCAGCGGCATCTCACCGTAATACGACAGCTTTCCTGAGATAATATCCGTGATGGTCTTGCGGATCTTCTCACCCTCCAACTGCTGAATCAGCATGGGCGTCAGCTTCTGGACCAGTTTATCCTCATCCACAAAGATCGAAGCCATCGTCCCCAAAAATCCGCCTGCCTTATCGATGAGTGAAGAAGCCACATCCGATAGCATAAGCTGCCCCTTCGCGGACAACAGCGTGCTCCTCAGCTCCTTCAGCACAATATCGGCGGCAGCCCCGCTCCAGCCCTGGATCGTTTCCTCGGACCAACCGGGAACAAGCTCCTTCAGCGGCTTTGCCTCCAATCCGTATCCGTGCCATACTGCTGCGGCACCCCGGGCTGTGAGCTGGCGGGCCGATTGTTCGGCACGGACCTTCAATTGCTCCCACTGTTCGGAACTCCATACCTTAAGCGCCAAGTCTCCGAAGCTCAGCTCCGACTGGCTCCATTCCTCCAGCTTCCGATAGAGGCTGTCCTCTATCTTACCCCGAAACACCGGCTTTCGAATAAGCTCCTGCAAGCCCTCGCTTGTCACCAGGTAATCCGAGACCACACGTCCCAACGACTCGGCTATTTCGTCCTTGCGCTTTGGAATGAGCCCTGGCGTGAAGGGTACGCGGCGGCCCAGGATGATTTTTTCTTCACGGGGATGAAACAGCATTTTTATTGCAAAGTGGTTCGTGATGCCGCCAACAAAAGCAGCAACGCACACGTTCACCAAAATAAACAGCCAGTTCTGCATTTTCAGCACTCCTTTTTCCCGAGCAGTACAATCACCAAGGGATATATGTCCTCATATGATGCATTACATGCAATGATCAGATGAAGTCTTTTGTCTGTTCACTTAAGTATCCAGTTGTTGTCGGAAGGAGATCCATCATGCGCAAATCCAAGATCAAATCCAACACCAAATCCAAGATATCGACTCAATTAATCCGCTCAGCCCAGCTTTCGGATAACGATATCAAGCTTGGTGACCGGCTCATCAGACAGCTCCGTATCCCGACAGATTCGAAGGTACAGCTTGCCTTTGGCTCCTTCAAGCAGGAAGTCCGCGTTATCTCAGGAGGAAAATCGAATTCGCTGGCCCTAAGCCCTTCGGTATTCAGCCATTCGGGACTTCTTCCTCGTACCGTCATGAATGTCAAATATTATCCAACGGAAAGAACGCTGAAGCTCGGTCCGCTTATCGGGATCATGGTCAGCCGATATCAACCGGATGAACCTGATAAACCTTTCGGATCAATCTCAGCTTTCTGCCTGGAAATGGTCAACGCGGCCAAAAAACAGGGCGCATATGTATATTTTTTCACACCTGACATGATCGGTTCGAACCCGTCGACACTTGAAGCCATTGCTTATGACGCGGGATGGAAAAAGCTCAGCGTTCCAGCTCCGGACGTCATTAATAACCGGCTGTCTACCCGCAAACTGGAGAATAGTCCTAGCGTACAGCATTTTATGAGAGAAGTAAAATCGCGATTCGGCACCCAAATCTTTAACGAGAAATTTCTCGATAAATCGGATGTCTTCGAGGCACTCGGGCCTGATGTGAAACTGCAGAAATATTTGCCCGAATCCTATTTGCTCAGCGGTTATCCGACGCTCAAAAAAATGTGCGCCACTTATCGGACGGTCTTCCTGAAACCGGTGCGGGGTAGTCTGGGGAAAGGGATCATCCGGATATCCCGCCAAGAGAACGGCAAATATCAAACGATGACCACCTCTCTTGAAGGAAGCAAGAAGAATACCTACTCCTCACTTCCAAAGCTGTTCAGCAGCTTATCTGGGAAAATAAAAAAAACGCGTTATCAAATTCAGCAAGGGCTGGATTTGATCCGCATCAACCGGCGAAACGTTGATTTTCGCGCGCTTGTTCATAAAGACAAAAACGGCAAGTGGGCAGTGACTTCGGTCGTGGCCCGTATTGCCGGCGGAAACCATTTTGTTTCCAATCTTGCCAGAGGCGGTACGCTATCTTCCGTCAAGGACGCACTTGCCATGAGCAGTATTCCGTTAAGCTCCAAACAAACAGCCCCCGCCCGAATGAATCAAGCGGCGCTCGATATTGCTCATGGACTGGAGGCTGCCATTCCCTATCATTTCGGGGAGCTCGGCATTGACTTGGCAATTGATACGGCTGGCCGCATTTGGCTCCTGGAGGTCAACTCCAAGCCGTCCAAAGGTGAAAATGCACCGCTGAATGCCGACTCCAAAGTAAGACCGTCAGCCGTCCGGCTCGTTCAGTACTGTCAATACTTGACGGGGTTCTAAAAAAGGAGAACATTATGTCGTCAAACAAGATAGGCACCCTGGGTGTCATGGTATGCCGCAAACCGGGCTTCCCTCCCTTCGCAGAGAAGGAATTCCTCCGTGAACTTAGCTCGAAGGCCAAGGGACTCGGCATGCAGGTATTTGTTTTTTGTCCGGATGATGCCTCTCCTGCTTCTGGTGTTGAAAGCTCCATAGACAGGATACAAGGATATCAATTCAATCCTGGAAAAGGCTGGAGTTTCGGCACCTTTCCTCCTCCAGACGTCATCTATGACCGATGTCTGCACCGAAACGGTGAGGAAACGGCTGCCGCCGGTGCGTATCTGAACCGAATGCTGCAGCAGGGCGTAAGACTGTGGGCACGCGGTCTGCCCGGCAAGCAGAAAGTGCATCAACTATTAAAGCGCTCCTCCGCCTTAAGGCCATATCTGCCGGCAACCTTAAGTTATACCGGAGCGGAATCACTGAGCAGGGCCCTGCTGGCTTTTGGCAGCGGACTTTTCATGAAGCCTAGCGGAGGCTCTCAGGGTCGTCATACTTTGTACCTCGCTTTGACAGATCAACAGCGTGTCAGACTGCAAGGAAGGAACCGGAGCAATCGCATGTTCCAGCAGACTATTCCCGCACAAGAGATGAACGAATGGGTGAGTCGATTTACCGGTCGACGCCGGTTTATCATTCAACCCTATCTGGAGCTTCATAACCGTAACGGAGATCCGTTTGATATTCGGTCATTGGTTCAAAAGAATGACCGCGGCAGATGGTCCATCACAGGAATCGCTGCACGGCAAGGCGTAAGCCAAGGACTGACCTCGAACCTTCACGGGGGAGGCACCGCATTTCCGGCCCTTCCCTATCTAACGGCCGATTTCGGAGAAGAAAAGGCCATGAAGATCATTCAGACCATCCGAGATCTGTCCGCTCAGCTTCCATCTCTGCTCGAAGAAGGATTCGGCCGACTTGGCGAGCTGGGAATCGATTTTGGCGTGGATACAAAGGGACGGGTCTGGATCCTGGAGGTTAATTCCAAACCGGGCCGCCGCGCATTTACACTAACGGGAGATGGTCACGCAGCCCGGCTGTCCGTCGAACATCCGATTCAATACGCCCGTTATTTATTGCTTCGACAACTTAGGAGGGTAAATACATGAGTTTGAATTTCGGAAATATTCATTTCTCGCAGCAGCCCGAAAAAGTCGTCTTTTTATCCGGTTCGCTTCTAAAGAGCCTGGGGCTATCAAGCAGGAAATCGATTAAGCTACGCATCGGGACCAACACGGTGTCCGCTGCTGTAAAACCGATCGATCGATCGGGGAAACACATCTATTTAAGCAACGGTGTCCGCAACGGTATCCACGTTCCCAGACAGGGCCCTGTCTATATCCATTCCCCCCGTGAAGGAGAAATCGAGCTGGGGCCCGTGGTTGGGGTTCTCTCCGACGGACCGCATAATCCATCCAGCCCCTTTGGAGCCCGAACCTCGTATATTCGTCAGCTTCTTCGTGAGGGCAACAAAAAAATGTTTGTATATGCCTTTGCCCCCCGGGATATCAACTGGCAGCGCGAAACGGTGCATGCCTATATGCTCGGTTCCGGCGGCGGTTTTGTCCGCAAAACCGTTCCGCTCCCTAATGTCGTCTATAATCGCCTGCCTAGCCGAAAAACCGACTTCTCCCCTTTTACCAATCAACTGAGAGATCGGTTTCTGAAGCGCAACATTAAATTTTTCAACTGGGCCTTCTTCAATAAATCCGATGTGTACTCCCAGCTGGACGGCGACGTGCAGGCAGGCAAATATTTGCCGGAAACGCATAACAATCCTAGTCCCGAGCGGATTAAGGATATGATGGAGCGCCATAACTTTGTATATTATAAGCCCTCAGCCGGAAGCTTAGGCCTCGGGATTTACCGGTTAACCTATCTTCCCAAAAAAGGATACTTTGCGCGATATCACGGAAACGGGGGTAACACCCTTCTCAAGTTCCCAAGCTTTAACAGTCTGATGCGTATGCTACAGGCCAAGCATGGCTCCAAGCTGCGTAACTATGTTATCCAGCAAGGAATCCGCCTCATTGAAATCGATGGCTGCCCTATCGACTTCAGATTTCATATGCATAAGAACAGCAAAAACCGGTGGTCCGTGGTTGGTATCGGCGCCAAAAAAGCCGGTCGGGGCAGCGTCACAACGCATATCAAGAACGGGGGCTCCTTGATGACGCCGGAGCAGGCGCTCAGCCGGGCCTTCGGCTCCAAAGCTCGGGATGTGCTGGAGCGTGCCAAGGACGCCGCCATCGCGATGTCGGAGGCCATCGAGAATCATCATCCGCATCTGTTAGGAGAAATCGGGTTCGATATAGGAATAGATGATAACGAGAGGATATGGATGTTTGAAGCGAATTCGAAGCCGGGCCGATCGATATTCAACCACCCTTCTCTTAAAGGGGAAGGAAAAGCATCGGTGGAGCATATATTTGAACACAGTATGTATCTCAGCGGCTTCCACAGGGGGAATGACTCGTGAATAACCGAGTGGAGAGTGATGGAAGACCGGTTGTAGCCATCCTGACCATGCACGACTCGCATACGATGTTCAGAGGCAACCGGCAAAACTTTCAGGAAATCATCAAAACGGGAAAGGATATGGGCTTTATCGTCTATGTGGTCACCGTACGTGATCTGAAGCTTGATACCGGTACTGTCAAAGGCTATATCCTGAACAGCGACCATTCCTGGGAGCAGAGGCTATGCCCTCTGCCCCAGGTTATATATAACCGGATCCCTTACCGAGAGGATGAAGCCCTTCCCTGGGTCCGACGCAAAATCAAGGAATGCCAAAAACATCCCCATATCGATATCTATAACCCACACTTCTTCAATAAGTGGCGTCTCTTTGCTTGGCTGAACAAATCACGGTTAACCAAAAAGTGGGCACCCTTGACAAAGCGATTGAAGGGTTACCCTACTTTATATGAAATGATCAAGCGGAAGCCCTACCTGTATCTTAAACCAGAGGACGGCAAGGCCGGGCAAGGAATCATGAGGGTGCGGTATCAGAAAAACAAATCGCTCCCCTACCGCATACAAATACAGAACAACAAAAACAGCACCACCTACAAAGCAGCCTCCTTAGAGCGGCTTTGGAACCGTGTTTATCAGGAGACTAAAGGAAGCTCATACCTGATCCAGCAAGGAATCGAGCTGGCCCAAGTCCACGGTCGCGCCTTCGACCTCCGCATACTTGTGCAAAAGAACGAGTACGGCTCCTGGGCAGTTACAGGCATTGGAGCTCGAATGGCAGGCGCCAAAAGCATCACCACACATGTTCCTCGCGGAGGAACGATTGAGGATCCGGAGAAGCTGCTGCCGATCGTGTTCGGTCAGGAACGGTCTGACGCCATCCTTAGCGAAGTTAAAAAAGCAGCCGTGCATATGGCACGGCAGATTGAGAAGAGCTCTGGTCAGATCCATGGCGAAATGTCCATGGACCTCGGAATTGATAGCGAAGGCGTTCTCTGGTTCTTCGAAGCCAATTCAAGACCCATGAAATTTGACGAACCCGCGATCCGGAAAAAGTCACTGGAGCGGATTTTTCAATATTCCGAATACCTGATCAATCAAAGGTAGGCCCTGCATCAGCCAGAGCAACGGTTAAGAAAGACATGAAAGGAGGGGATCGTGTGGAAATCTCATGTCTAGCTCTCTCAAGCCCGGAAGAATGGCCGCATGCCAGACAGCAGTGCAGCGAATTCTTCCGGCGGTACAGCAACAAACGCCTAACCCGCGAAGGTTACCAGCGCCTGGCCTTGCTATCCTATGACGAGCTGCTGCAGCCCGGTACCTCGATCATGGCCGCTACGGTTCGAAGCGATGTCGGCCGCATACCTGTGGGGATGTGCTTTGCGGCGGATTATGGGGAAGGTGCCTGCATGGTTGCTGTACACCCTCTATACCGCAACCGGCATATCGGTTCTTCCCTGATCCGCTCACAATTATCCAAATTCGGGCGGCTGCGATGCAAAGTAGCCGCCGATCATTCGGCAAGTTTGCAAATGTGCTTTCATGCAGGGCTACAGGCCATAGCGCTTGAGCAAGGTCCGACGGGCAAACCTACGCTCGTTATGAGCGGAACCCTTCCCCTGCACCCATTCCACAGTTCTTCAGCATCTCGTGCTGACTCTGTTCAAGAAGGTGAACTTCTGTGTCAAAACCCGTCTTAGGTATTATGACGTTATACTTGGATGAACGGAAAACGCTGGAGGAGCGGCATATCTACGAGCATATGATCAGGGAAGGAAAAGCGATGGGCCTTGACGTTTACGTCTTCACCCCCGCTGACGTTAACAGTGCGCAAGGCCTGATCAACGCCATGGAATACGATCCGGATCGCCGGAGATGGGGCCGCAGATGGCGCTCGTTTCCCAATATGATCTTTGATCGCTGCCGCATTCAAAAGAGCCCTCGCTTTCAACAGCTGCTGCGCTTTCGTTCACGCTATCGGCATTTACTGTTTCTGAACAGACCTTTACGCAACAAATGGACGATTCATCAAGTATTATCCACCAAGAAACGCTTCCGTCCCCATCTGCCGGATACTCGGATCGTAACCAGCACAAGCGACATCCACCGGATGCTCAACGTTCATCCTACCGTCTATTTTAAACCGATTAACGGAACGGGCGGACGCGGAATTCTGCGGATTACGAAGGTACCTGGTGTTGCGGGCACGTATGAAATCCGGGGACGCAATTCCAACCGGAGCATCATCAGACCGAAGCGAATGCCTTCAGGCCATTTGGCGCAATATCTGTCGGGCTGGGGCAATAGAGATCGATATCTGGTTCAAGAGGGGATCCAGCTGGAGCTGCCGGATGGAAGAGTGCATGATTACCGGATGCTCGTACAGAAAAATGGATCCGGTCAATGGCAGGTGACCGGCTGCGTTGGACGCGTCGGAGCGCCGAAAAGCGTGACCTCCAACCTGCATGGCGGCGGGCGTGCGACCATGATGGAAGAATTGTTAAGCAAATGGATCGCAGATCCGGCAAAGCGCGCCAGCATCCGCGAGGAAGCCGACTCCCTCGGTGTGGATGTGGCCCAATTTCTTGACGGACAGTATGGAGGCTTGTGCGAGATTGCCCTGGATCTGGCCGTGGATAAAACCGGAAGAGTTCTTCTTCTCGAGGTGAATCCGAAGCCATCAAGGGAAGTCTTCTCTCAAATCGGCGATATGGCTGCATACCGTGAATCGATGGTAAGGCCTTTAGAATATGCACTGTGGGTGTACAGCCAGAAAAAATCCGCGAAAAATGCTTAAGTTAATTCGTAGAAAACCGTAATTAAAGAATCCAAAAAACGCGCAAAGGCTGTTTCCAAGAGGGTTGCTTGCTACCCTTGGAAACAGCCTTTGTGACTCCTATCTATCTATTCGGCTTGATCGTGAAGCCTCAGCAGGTGTGAAAAAGAATGAATAACGACATCTGATCCCTTAAGCTCCTGCTCCCCGCCAAAGCCTGCATAGCGGCAGCCAATGACGGTTTGTCCGTTCTCTTTGCCCGCCTCCACATCCGATGACCGGTCCCCTACCATCCAGGCGTCCCGGATATCGTGATCATCCAGCAGCAGCCTAACCAAATCCACCTTGGAAGCCGTTCCATGCTCTCCGGCACTGTAGACTCCTTCAAAGAGCGACATGATCCCTCTCGCTTCAGCTATGCCTTTCACATAATGCTCCAGGCCGTTGCTGGCAACAAACAATCGGACGCCCCGACGATGAAGCTCCTCCAGCGTCTCCTTCACCTCAGGATACAATACGGCTGCTTCATTGCTTAAGCCTTCGAGCTCAAGCTGCAGCAGCAGCTCGTCTGCACGTCGATGGGCTGCCGGCGTTCCATTCGGTATGACAATCTTCCAAATGTCTTCGAGCAGCATTCCCAGACATCCAAGCATGAGCTCCTCATCCGGCGTTTCCCCTTCATAGTGCCCCTCTTCACGCAAAATATCGAACAATTTGTGATAGGCGGGCAGCAGCAGGGTCTCCGTCTGAAACAGCGTTCCATCCATGTCAAATATCATCGCTTCCGGCTTGATCAACGTTGCTGTATTTTCCAATTTGGTCCTTCCCTTCGCTCCATATAATCTGATTCTAGTCTAATCTTTCCTCATCATATAGGAACCATATCACATCTGCAAACCCCAATTCCTCATTACTTTTGATCTTCTGTACATAAAATATGCATAACCGAGGGAGCTTTATCGTTGTTATACATATAACGCGTACTAACGAGAGGAGGATTTACATGCCTGGCACAAGGGAGTCTGAACCTGCACCGCCAATCAGGCAGCTGGAAGTCGAGCTGATCGCAGAGCTGAGCCGCTATGAGCCCCATGAACAAGCTGCGATTCTCAAGCGGATGGTGTGCCGCCTCAAGAAGGGGCGATATGTCCGCAGCCCGATCATAATTGTTAAGGATATGATCCGGACGCCGCTTGTATGGCTGCTGCTTTCCATGGGAGTGATGATTCCCATTCTATTCTATCTCCTGTTCGTTTGGGTATCGCTGGCGGTTGAAGGGTAAAGGCGGAACGAAGCGCTATGGTTTATATTCCGGGCGCCGCCAGATCATTAAAGTAGCGGCGTACCATGCCGAGGTAACAAACGGCAGGTACTTGAGACCCTTCAACCCGCTCTCGTCTCCTCCATATATGATGTGCGACATAACGGCAATCGCTGCATTCAGAACGACCCCGCCTGCAAAACCTCCAATTAAAGCCATAACCACCGCGGCAAGGCTTCTCATGTTCGTGCTACCCCTTTTGTTCCCGTCGATCGGACGGGAGGACACCACGCGCCGTATCCACCGCAAGCCAGAACAATCCGATGGCGATGACCGGATGCAAGTCCCCGGCGCCAGGCAGGTTGGCGGTGAGGTATTGGCTGAAGACCAATAACAACAGAACCAGCGATTTCCATTTATACGGGGCAGGCAGTTTGCCTGCAATACCAAAAATCAGCATGAGGACCGGCACGATTTCAAAAAAATGGACAAACAGGGTATGGCTTCTCCACATCGATCCATCGTCAAACAGCGCCATGCCGGCAAACAGCGTCTGAATGGCAATACAAACAACAAATATCCATGCCAGCCCTAACGATATCCATACGACCAGCGGTGTTTTTCCTACAGCTTGTTGCGTCATGTCGACATCCCTCTCTTGATTCAAATATCTTTACGAAATCATCCTATCACCGAAATGTTGCGATCTTGTGATGATGGCTTGCGGATTCCGTGAAATTTTCCAATTGCGGCTGGAAACCGTATATAATGGGGTGGATTTACGGCTGAACCTAACGAATCAAATGGAAAGGCAGGATCCTTGCATGGCACATACCTTGCTTCTTGTGGACGATGAACGAAAAGTCATTGAGTTTATGGAGCCGTTCCTCCGGCAGGAGGGATTTCACATCATTACCGCTGCGACAGGCACGGAGGCTTTGGCCAAAGTGAGGGACTTTAAACCGTCGCTGGTCGTATTGGATTGGATGCTGCCGGAATTAAGCGGCATTGAAGTATGCCGGGAGCTCAGAAAATCAAGCCGGGTCGGCATCATTATGGTTACCGCCCGAGTTGAGGAAACCGATAAGCTGATCGGGCTGGAGGTAGGAGCAGACGATTACATGACCAAGCCTTTCTCCCTCCGGGAACTGGCCGCGCGTATCCGGTCGATCCTTCGCAGAATAGAAGGCGAAACGGTTACCGAAGAAATGCTGAAGCGTGGCGAGTTGATGATCTCGGAAAAAGAAGGCGAAACGGTTACCGAAGAAATGCTGAAGCGTGGCGAGTTGATGATCTCGGAAAA